>JASHYE010000043.1 GCA_030043155.1 Candidatus Acidiferrales bacterium
TGGGCGAATCGCGGCAATTGGCGATTTGGCGGGCGCGCAGGCGAAGCAGACGATTAATGCGGCGGGGCGCGTAGTTGCACCGGGCTTCATAGACATGCTGGGGCAATCAGAGACCACCATACTTGTGGATCCGCATGTGCCGTCAAAGATATTTCAGGGGATTACAACCGAGATTACGGGTGAAGGTGATTCAGTGGCGCCGCAGACCGACGCGACGATCAAGAGTCTGAATACAGATTGCGAACACTATGGAATCTCGTGCAATTGGCGGACGTTTACAGAGTATTTTGCGCGGCTGCAGAAGCAAGGGATGGGGATCAATTTGGGAACCTATGTGGGAGCGACGCAAGTACGACGTGCAGTGATTGGCGAGGACGACGTGCAGGCGACGCCGGAACAGCTCGAAAAAATGAAACAGCTTGTGGCGGAAGCGATGCGCGAGGGAGCGCTGGGGCTTTCGTCGGCGCTGGAATATCCGCCGGCGCCGTATGCGTCGACGGACGAATTAATTGCGTTGGCTTCGGTAGCATCCCAATACGGCGGAATTTACGCGACGCACATGCGCAATGAAGGCGACGGAGAAATGGATGCGCTTGCGGAGACGGCGCGAATCGGGCGAGAGGCGCACATTCCGGTGGAGATTTTTCATCTGAAGACTTCGGGCAAAGCGAACTGGGGAAAAATGCCGCAGGTGGTGGCGTTCATTGACAAGGAGCGCAGCGAAGGCGTGGACATCGAAGCGGACACGTATGCATACACCGCTTGGGAAAACGGGCTCTCGGCTTACATTCCACCGTGGGCACATGATGGCGGAACAAACAAGCTGCTGGCGCGGCTGCAAGACCCGACCACCCGTGTGCGCATTCGCAAGGACATGGAAACGCCTACGAAAGAATGGGACAACGAGTGGCAGGAAGTGACGGGCCCGCAGGGAATCTTGATTGCGTCCGTGAATAATCCGGACTTGATGAATTTGCAGGGGAAGACCATCGCCGAAGTGTCGAAAATGTGGAATGAAAACCCGATCGATACGATCTTCGACTTAATTATCAAAGACAGCGCGAGAACGGACGTGGTGACGTTTGGGATGAGCGAGCCAGATGTGGAACTCGCGCTGAAACAGCCGTGGGTCTCGGTCGATAATGATGCATCAGGGGCTTCGCCGACGGGAATTTTGGGGCAGGACCATCCGCATCCGCGGGCCTATGGGACTTTTCCGCGAGTGATCCGGAAATTTGTGCGGGGGGAGCATTTGTTGACGCTCCCCGATGCGATCCGGAAATTCTCTGCCTTGCCGGCGCAGAGGGAGCATTTGGCGGATCGGGGCGTTTTGAAAAAAGGAATGTGGGCGGACGTGGTGGTGTTCGATCCAGCGAAGGTGCGGGACTTGGCGACCTATGAGAATCCCAACCAGCTTTCTGTGGGGATGGATTTCGTCCTGGTGAATGGCATACCTGTGATCGCCGAAGGAAAAATGACCAATGCGCTGCCTGGCCAGGTGATTTACGGGCCGGGAAAGAAGCAGTGAAATGCTGAGAGCATTAGGCTGTAGAATCAGGCGAGGAGAACTGGCATGAGGGGAACATGGGGAAGTCGGATTATTGTGGGGGTGGTTTGCGCCGGAGCATTTGCGATTGCAAATTCGGCTGTCGCGGCGGGCAGTCCGGCCGCAAGGACAAACCGCCCGCAGGGCGAACAACTGGGGACCGTAAATTTCCCGATTTCGTGCACGCCGGATGCGCAGAAGACATTCAATACCGGACTAGCGTTGCTGCACAATTTTCAATATGAAGAGGCCGAACAGACGTTTTCGCAGGCGGCGCAGCAAGATCCCACGTGCGCGATGGCCTTTTGGGGAAAGGCAATGTCGCTTTATCACCAGTTGTGGGATTGGCCGAGCGCAGACACGTTGAAAGAAGGGCACGACGATACGTCGCAGGCGCAAAAGCTTCGCGCGAAGACTGAGCAGGAAAGAATGTACGTGGTCGCGGCAGGAGTTTTCTTTCAGGACAATCCGAACCTGAGCAAGGCTTCGCGAATCAAGGCGTATTCGGACTGGATGGGTAGAATTTTCACGAAGTATCCCGACGACGTGAATGCGGGTGCATTTTACGCGCTGTCGCTGATCACGTTGCAAGGGAAAAAAGCGGATCAGGATGCGAATCGTAAGCAGGCAATCGACATTCTGGACAAATTGATGGCCGTGGCGCCGGATAATCCTGGTGTGCTGCACTATTTGATCCATTCGGCGGATACGCCGGAACTTGCTTCGCAAGGGCTTGAAGCGGCGCGGCGCTATGCAAAAATCGCCCCGGATTCATCGCACGCGCTGCACATGCCTTCGCATATTTTTGTGCGGCTAGGATTGTGGCAGGAGGCGATTGATTCCAATATTGCCGCGGAAGCAGCGGCTGCGCAGGCGACGCAAGCAGGAAAAGCGGATGCGACGTATCAGTTTCACGCAATGGATTTTCTGAATTACGTTTATTTGCAAAGCGGCCAGGCGGCAAAGGCTCAGGCCATTCTGGGGGAATTGAAGAGCGTGCCGGGGGCGACGCCGGATGAGACCGCCTGGAATACAGCAATGTTACAAGCGCGAAATGCAATTGAGTTGCATCAATGGGAAGAAGCTGCCGAGCTACCTGTTCCCGATGTGAAACCGGACCAGTTGGAAGAAACGTACTGGGTGCGCGCAATTGGCGCGGCGCGAATTGGAGATACCGCCGGAGCAACGACGGACCTGGAGAATCTGCAGAAGTCAGTTGACGCGGGGCGGGCCGAAGAGCAGAAGATGGGCTACAAACCCTCCACAGGTGAAACTACTGAGCAACAAGAAGCTGAGGCTTGGCTCGATTATGCACAAGGGAAGCACGAAGAAGCCGTGAAGGCGATGCGCGAGGCAGCGAAGAAGGAAGATGCGGATGGTGTGGATTCGCTGACAATGCCGGCACGGGAGATGCTGGGCGACATGCTGCTGGAGATGAAAAAGCCGGACGACGCGCTGGTCGAATACAAAGCGGCGCTCGCGGAATCACCAAACCGGTTCGATGGGCTCTACGGCGCGGCGCAGGCGGCACAGCTTGCGGGAAATGCCACGGAAGCCCGCGGGTATCTGGCGAAGCTTGTCAAGGTTTGCAGCCCGGATGCAGACCGCCCGGAACTTCAGACGGCGCGGCAGGAAGTTGCGGCAGAGCAGTGATAAGTGGCGAGTGACCAGTGACGAGAAAAGACTAAAGAGCCAAAGTCACGTTTTGCTGCGAAATGGCACCGTCGCATCGATCGTTGAGCAGGCCTCGCTTAATTGATGTCGAGCTCGCCGGCGCCGACATGAGCGTAAAGCGAGTATTTGCCGGCTGAGCTTTTATTGGGAACCGTGTTGCTTCGAAATGAACGGAAAAGCCCGCTTTTTGAAACGCCGAATGCGCTCACCTCAAGGTCTCCCGTCGTAACGGAAGTGTCTACAGGGCCGTAGTCGTTTGCGTTCGGCAGAGTGATGTCCATCTGGCCAGCGTGAATCTGCAAATCCTTGTTGCCGTCGACGTGATCGATATCCAGCTCGCCTGCAAACATTCGGAAATAAAGATTGGACTGGCGAGGAATTTCAATATCAATTTGGAAATTGTTGGAAGGGCCGCCAGAGATGTCCATGTCGCTGAGATTGCCATTCTGTTTCAGACTGACGCGGACGTCACGGATCGAATCCGAGTCGGGCACGGAGAAACGGATGGAAATTTTATTTTGATCCGTTCCAGTGATGCGCACGCCGGAAGAGCGAATGTGCATCCGCAGTTGGCCTCCAGAAGGGAAGGCCGCTTCGAACCGATCCTGGCCCGTCTCGGAGATGGTGTTGGATTTTTGAGCAGAGGCGGGACGCGATGAAAGTAAGATCAAGAGCGAAACGGCGAGAAGACCAGAAAAGCGAAGATTTAGCGAGTCAGTTCTCCGGTGCATTGGGACACCTCCACCCTCAATGAGATACGATGAAATTGGGGAAATGGTTCCCAGTCGCTGCGGTCCCGGCGGTGTTTTCATGCACCAGCGGCGCGTCGCTGAAATTGCGGAGCGAAGACCGCCTCGGCGAATTGCTCGAGCGTCGTAGGCGTGGTGTTCTTGTCCGAGCGCGGCTCCTGCGGGTTAAGCAGACCATCGTTTGCGCCCTTCCACATTTCAATCACTAGCGCAACCGAGCTTTTTGGCAGGCCCATGCTGCCCAGTGCGGATTCGAGGAGCATCAGCGGCATTTGGACGTAGGCGAGATTGGGCTTGCCGATGGCGCGTCCGATAATGCCCGCGCACTCGCGCATGGTCACGTCGTGGGGGCCGAGAAGTTCTTGCGTGGAGTGGCCAGAGAAATCACGGGCGGCGAGGCGCGAAGCGGCGTAGCTACCGATGTCGCGCGTGGCGATCATGGCAGACGGCACGTCGGCTGATGCGAAGCCGGGCAGCGCGTTCATCATGCGAATGCCGTCGATGCTCATGAGGAGGTTTTCCATGAAATGCGTCGGGCGCAAGTGGAGGGCGTTCAGCGATGAGATGCGATTGAGCTTTTCCTCCATGTTGTGCAGGCCGACGATAGGCCCAACGTTTTCTGGATGCTGGGCGCCGATGCTGGAAAGCACGACGGCGAATTTGACGCCGGACTTCTCGGCACCGGAGGTATAGGCGTCGCTGATGCGTTCTTGGTACGCGCGAAAATCGTCGCGGTGCAGGCCCTGCGACGGGATGACGAGATAGGCGGCGTCAGCACCCTCGAAGGCGCGTGCCATCTCGTCAGCATTTTCGACGTTGGCGACCAATGGCTCAGCGCCTTTTGCGGTGAAGCGCTCAAGTTTCGAGGCATCGCGCCCAATGACGCGGATTTTTTCGCCTTTC
Source organism: Candidatus Acidiferrales bacterium (assembly GCA_030043155.1). The sequence continues at coordinate 4,873 of JASHYE010000043.1, forward strand.
GCGAGCAGCGCTTCAGCTGCAACCGATCCTGTATTTCCTGTGGCTCCTGTGATGACGATCATGAACCCCTCCCACCAGCACAGCAAAACAAAGACTCAGGTTCCCTTGCCGATTGCACGCGCGATTGGTGCATTCGATACTGTCTTTTGGCCCGAACGGATTAAATGTGCGAAGCGGCGAACGAAAATGAATTTAAGAACGACGAAAGCGGCCGCGAGGATCAGAAGAGCATTCCCCCAGAAATGCATGCGCGAATAAATGGAAATGCCAGCGATGGCAGCAGCGAGGCAGAAAATCAAAGAGACATTGCTGAACAAGAATGCTCGCCGCGCGGCGGCAGGCAAATCCTGGCGGCGAGCGATGAGCACAGAAACGTACACAGCAGCGGCAGCGGAAAGGATGATCAGTGCGATAAGGCCGAATTTGACGGCGGGAGTCATTGCGGTTGTGATCCTCGTGCCATTTTTCCTCGAATGCCGTTCGCGAGAAGCTTCACAAGGGTATAAAAGGGGAACGCAACATATGCAAAGGCAAAAAACAGCATGGAGTCGGAGGCTCCGCGCTCCCAGACGGTTCCTCTAGATGCCGCGATTCCAATGATACCGGATGCTAGCAGCAAAATGAGACAGGCCCGGCGGACAATAAGTCGGTATTTCATGCCACGCGAGAGGTCGCGCATTCTTGAAATGAAATAAATGAAGCCAACGGTCCAGCAGATTCCAAGGATTGCCAGGATTACGGCCGCCGTCGAATTTATGTGGGCGTTCATTGCTCTGGAGCCATTGGGACCTTTACCTGGCACTTCTTGGCAAAGTCGATGGCCTCGGGGTAGCCAGCATCCACGTGGCGGGCAACGCCGATTCCTGGATCGTTTGTCAGTACGCGTTCGATGCGCGAGGCCATTTCTTTTGTGCCGTCGGCCACAGTGACCTGGCCGGCGTGGACTGCGTAGCCGATGCCGACACCGCCGCCGTCGTGAATCGAAACCCAGCTTGCGCCACTGGCAGTGTTGAGCATGGCGTTGAGCATAGGCCAGTCGGCGATGGCGTCGGAGCCGTCGCGCATGCTTTCCGTTTCGCGGAAGGGCGAAGCGACGGAGCCGCAATCGAGATGATCGCGGCCAATGACGATTGGTGCTTTCAGTTCACCGCGTGCGACGAGATCGTTCATCGCCACGCCGAATTTGTCGCGTTCTCCATAACCGAGCCAGCAGATGCGCGCGGGCAATCCCTGAAAATGAACGCGCTTTTGCGCAAGCTTGATCCATCGGCAGAGCGATTCGTTGTGCGGAAACATTTCGAGGACGAGCTGATCGGTGCGATGAATGTCCGAGGGCTCACCGGAGAGCGCGGCCCAGCGGAATGGTCCGCGGCCTTCGCAGAAGAGCGGCCGAATGTAGGCGGGAACGAAGCCCGGGAAATCGTAAGCGTTTTTCACGCCTTGCTGAAACGCAAACGTGCGAATATTGTTCCCGTAATCGAAGGTAATCGCGCCCATTTTTTGCAACGCAAGCATGCCTTCGACGTGCGTGGCGATGGACTGCATAGCACGCTGGCGATAGGCCTCGGGATCGCGCTGGCGAAGCTCTTTGGCTTCCTCAAGTGAAAGCCCCTGTGGAATATAGCCGCCGAGTGGGTCATGCGCGCTGGTTTGGTCCGTGAGCAAATCCGGCACCACGCCGCGCTTCGCCATCTCGGGAATCAAATCCGCGCAGTTTCCGATGAGGCCGACGGAAGTGGCTTCGCGTTTGCGCACCGCATTTTTCAGAATGCGAAGCGCTTCGTCCAGATTATTGACCATAACATCGCAATAGCCGGTTTTCAGGCGCTTCTTGATGCGTTCGGGATCAACTTCGATACCGAGAAACGCGGCGCCATTGAGCGTCGCTGCGAGCGGCTGAGCGCCGCCCATGCCACCCATGCCGCCAGACACCACGAGTTTGCCGGAGAGATCCGCGGCGGGTCCAAAATGTTTGCGGGCTGCTGCGGCAAATGTCTCGTAAGTTCCTTGCAAAATTCCTTGCGTGCCAATGTAAATCCAGCTGCCCGCGGTCATCTGACCGTACATCGTGAGGCCGGCGCGTTCGAGTTCATTGAAATTTTTCCAATCGTCCCAGTGACCTACCAGGTTTGCGTTGGCGATGAGTACGCGGGGCGCGTAGGAGTGCGTTCGAAAAATTCCGACTGGCTTGCCGGACTGAATCAGCAATGTCTCGTCGTTTTCGAGATTGCGGAGCGAATTGACTATGGCATGAAAGCATTCCCAGTTGCGCGCCGCTTTGCCGCGTCCGCCATAGACGACTAAATCCTCGGGGCGTTCGCCCACTTCGGGGTCGAGATTGTTCATCAGCATGCGCAGCGCAGCTTCCTGCTGCCAGCTTTTGCAAGAGATTTGCGTGCCGCGCGGAGCACGCTGCGGTTGATAGTCGACGTGATTTTCTAGAGCGAGCTTGGACATTGAGCCTCCCTGTGGGAACAAATATCTTAACGCGGCGCGGTTCTTGCTGCCAGCCTTCTTCTAAAAAGGCAAAAGCGCGCAGTGTTGCGTGGTTAAGCGGTGCTGCGCTAGAGTGCGTGCGCCATGGCAAATTCGACGGAGTATCCAACCTTAACGAAGTGCTTTCTGGATGCAATCGAAAATCATGCGACTTTGCGCGCGCAGATGTACCGCGCGGCAGAAGGGGACTGGCAAGCGTACTCGTCGGCGGAGATGCTGCGGCGAGTCGCGGGATTGTCGCAGGCGCTCGCTGGCTTGGGAGTTGTCGGGGATGACCGCGTGGGAATTTTCATGCCGAATTCGCCGGAATGGCATGTGGCGGATTTTGCGATTATGGGATTGGGCGCAGTTGGCGTGCCGATTTACTACAACGAGTCGCCTGACCGACTGACATATATATGGAACGATGCGGGAGTGAAAGTCGCGATTGTGGGGGGAGCAGATCAGGCGCGAAAAGTCGTGGCGTGCCGCGCAAAGATTCCGGCGCTCGAGAAAGTCATCGCCGTGAATGGGCCGCCGGAGTTGGGCGGCGATTTTTTGGACTATGCCAAGCTGATTTCCGGTGCGGGCGAGCAGGAGATTACCGAATATCGCCGGAGCGCGGCATTGGTCAAAACAGGGCAGTTGGCGACTTTGATTTACACGTCGGGAACAACGGGTGAGCCGAAGGGCGTGATGCTCACGCATTCAAATCTCAGCTCCAATTCGACGGATGCGACATCAACAATCCCATATTCTCCGAGCGACATACAGCTCTCATTTCTGCCGCTTTCACACGTGTATGAGCGCATCTTCGACTACACCGCTCTGTTTCACGGCGTGACGATTGCGTATTTGGAGAGGATCGAAGACGTAGCGAAGGCGCTGCAGGAAGTTCATCCGACGATTGCTGCGGCGGTGCCGCGCCTCTTTGAAAAAATGTACGCGAACATCCTTGCAAAAGGCCATGAAGAAACGGGAATACGGAGGCGGATATTTGACTGGGCGGTTCGGGTGGCCTGCGAAGCGGCGCCCTGGAAGGCATACGGACGACAGGTGTCCGCGGCCTTGAAATTGAAATGGAGCCTCGCGAACCGGCTGGTTTATTCGAAGATTCGCGAAGGAGTCGGAGGTAAGTTGCGATTTTTTTACTCCGGTGGCGCACCACTCGAAACGGGCCTTGCGGAATT
>JASHYE010000044.1 GCA_030043155.1 Candidatus Acidiferrales bacterium
CCGAACTCCCCAGTGACTATGCCGAGGTGGTTCGTTCCCGGTGCGGAAGAGATGCCGCACGTTCCGGCAGAGTACCCGCCGTCATTGAGATTGATGAATTGCCCCGGAGCGCTCCAAGCGCCGGGTGACCCGGCCGTGTAGGTCGCTTGAGTCAAATCCGAGATATAGATGTAGTCCGAGAACTCATAGGAGGATAAAGCAATCCCTGTGGTGCAGTCCTCGGCGGCGGAATCGAGCTCACCGCCAGTGTCGTTGCTATACTCGGTAAGTGCATTGCCTGATCCAATGTTCAGCACATCATATTCGCCGTTCTCGGCCGGCGACAGGATCAGATTGCGTGTTGGATCGATTGAAATATCCTCCGACACGTAATGCACTAGCGGGAATGCGGTGTTGAAAGTGTTCGTGGTCAGATTGAGCACTTGAACGCCGGCGCCACCGGTAAGTCCCATTCCGATCACGGCTGTATTGTTGGCCGCATTAACCGCTACGCCGCAGTTCTCACAATCGCCGCCCGAAAAACCAGCATAAGCGCTACTTCCGCTTTTGATCGTAGTCAGCGCCGCTCCGTTAATGAGATCGACGTTCGTAGAGTTTTCGGTGCAAACCACCTCGCCGGTCGCCGAATTTGCAGCGCAGGAGTTCACCGCGCCGGGCGTGACGTAGTTCAGCGCTGTGTCAGTTCCCTCGAGTGGTACGCGTTCAATGCCCGCCGTGCTACCCTCCCAAAAACCAAAGGGGACGTATGCATCCACGTTGGTGCTGCCGACATTCACTGCTAGCGAACTGCTCGGAACGCAAGCCGAAAGCGTCTTGGTCGTGTTCGTGACAATCAGCTTGGAGCACGACGAGCTGGTGAAAGCAGGGTCGCTGTCAGTGAGCCAAACATAATACGTGCCAGTCTTCAGTGTCGACGGGACATTGAAATAAACGCGATCCGTGCTGCCCAGGATAGGCGTCACCTGGATGCCCGCCGTCGTGGCGACAGGCGTCCCCATACAAGAAGAAGCGAACGAAACGGTTATTCCACCCGGCGCAATTGTCCCCGATGGGAAACCTGTGCCTGTGGCATAAACGTTGTTAGTACCCGCGAGGGCATCAGGCGGCTGAGTCGCAGTCGTCAATTTAACGCTCGCGCCAACCGCCAGCGCCGCCGAGGAAGTCAGCGCCAAACACGCCACCAGAAGCAAAAATCGTGTTGCGTGGGAACCTTGTACTCTCGAAGTCAATTCCATCTGTTCTTCCCCCTTCAAAATTTTGGCCATGCGCCATTCAAATTCTGTGGCTGTTGGTTAGCCCGCTCTTTTAACGAATCCATTTCAAAAGCGACTGCTACGAACAGTCACGCTTCAGACTGCCACCACCAAAACCCAAAAATATTAGGCCCTGCGACGAACCAAGAACCCCAACATCGAAAGCCCGCTTCCCAGCAGCAGTAAAGTTCCTGGCTCTGGAGTTACTGTGGTGCTTGAAGGACTGCCATAGATGACGCCGAAATCACCAGGCTGCAGGCCCGTCGAGGTGGTCTCACTTCCAGATAACGAAATCGTTACACCCGCTGTTCCTCCACCGTTCTCGATTACTCCGAAGGGCGAGCTGAGCGTGCCCTGCAACACTATGCTCTCGATAGGATCTGTCGAGAGATTAAAGGTTGTTAGGCCATCAAAGCCTCCATTCCCGTCAGAAGTGAACTCCGCTGCCGTTAGAACATCAGGAGAGCCGGTCATGAAATCGACCGTGACGCTGGTAATACTGAACGTGAGGAGGCTGCTCGTATAGGGGAAATCCGGCGGTAAGGCATTGATACCAGTGAGGTTCGTTATGTCGATTTGAACCGAGTCGGGTGAGCCCGCGCTGGTCGCATCCAGACTAATGATGCCCACCGCTGTTGGGCTTGCCAGTGCCGCCGTTGCAAACCAAGCGGCAGCCGCCAGCATTACTAAAAACCGAGGTAGCGTTCTGTGCATCGAAACCTCCAAAGTTAGGGTCATATGTGTGTTTTTGCGGCACAACAACACCGCCAAAGCCTTTGGGCCCGTTTAATTTTTCCGAGAAAACCTGTTCCTGGGAATCCGACTACTAGGGTTGGCCGGCGATAGCCCCACCCGAGGCCACCAAGCTATCGCAAAAAGCTGAGCGTGCTAGTGCAATTACTTCTCCAAAGGCAAGCTGAAGAACGAAACCTCGGAAATGCTATCGTTGCGACTCAAAATAAAGAGATTAGACCAACACGCCGTTCCAGTACTTCCGCTCTGCTCCCAAGCGGAATGCCAAACTTTTGCACAAAAAATGCAGACGGCCCTACTTACCACAACCGGACGCGGGAATGTTCACATCAGGAAGTGCCGTCAAATTAGATTTTTGCAACATGCGGTTGAGCGACGAAAGATCACCGCTTAACTTCTGCCATGCCTCAAAATCCTTCGCAAGGACTGCGCAAGCAAGAGTGGTATCCGATTGCACCGTTTCCGCTGGGGCTCCGTCTCCCATATTCGCGGCATAGACCATTTGCGTGAGGTCCGAATTGATCATTCCGAATCCGGGAGTTGTAAAGCTTCCACCCTGTATCACCGTCAGCTTCTTCTGCAGAGCCGTGGCCGCGTCAAGAGCATCCTTCGCCTGCGGGTTTGCCTTGAGGCTCTTTATGCGATCCTCTAAGGCATCGCTCAACGGAATGAGCTGGTTGTAAGCGTCATAGGTCGCGTCCATCCCGTTCGTCATTTCATGAATCAGGTTGAACTGCTCGACGTAATCATACTGAGACGCCGTCTCCCGAGGATCTTTCACAACGTGAAGAGTCTGGCGGTACGTTTGTCCGTCTACGATGAGCACAAGCTGGTAATCGCCGGGAACGACCAGAGGGCCAAGCGGCTGATCAAACGGTGTTTTGCCAGGAACCGCGTCCTGTGTGCCGTAGTACTGCACAAACTTCTGCAGACCCGGAGGAAAGATACCGTAAGGCAGCGCTGCGGGATGCGGATACCGCAGATTCCAGACGACGCGATTCATGCCGGCATTCTTCGAAAGCACGACCCGCGACATGAACCAGTAATCCGGCACGACCACAGGCAAGCGCTTTTCTGACGGTGGCGCTGCGCTTGAATATGTGCGAATCAGACTGCCTCCGGAATCGTAGATCGAAAGCGTGATGTCGCCCTGCGGCGCGGATTTCAAGTAATAGTCGATGAATGCGCCATCGGGAGGGTTCTGGCCGGCGGGAACTTCTGGAGGCAGAGGAGTGTCCTGGTCGTTGTCCCAAATCGTGCGAATAGCGGTTTCGGGACGGTAAAAATAAACGCCGCTGACCGCTTGTTCGCTTGCCTGGCGCAGCGGCGTTACATCGTCAAGAATCCAAAGTGACCGCCCGTAGGTTGCAACCGCAATGTCGTCCCCGCGAACAATCAAGTCCCGAACGGAAGCCGTCGGCAAATTGAGCTGCAACGACTGCCAGTTGTCCCCATCATCGAAAGAAACGAATACGCCCGTTTCCGTGCCCGCATACAACAGCCCCTTGCGAACCGTGTCTTCGCGGATCACGCGGGCGATGCCGGAAGCAGGCAGGCCACCATTGATTGCCTGCCATGTCTGGCCATAATCATGAGTACGGAAGAAGTAAGGACGCTCATCCTGAAACTGATCAACGGCGACGTAAGCTGAGGCTGGATCGTGACTGGATGCCTCGACGATGCTGACCAGGCTTCGGTCCGTCAATCCCGGAGGCGGCACATTCTGCCAGGTTGCGCCGGCGTCACGCGTAACCTGGACGAGCCCGTTCGTCGTGCCCGCCCACATGACGTTCGCAGAAACGGGCGAAGGCGCCAGGGCGCTGATCACTCCGTTTCGAGCACCCGGCCGGCGGGAATTCTGATTCGCTTGCGTCGCGGCTGATCGCTGACCCAGATCAGGGCTGATTTCGTGCCAAGTGGCCGCGCCATCCGCGCTCTCCAAGACGTATTGCGTCCCAAAATAGAGAATGTTGGGATCAGTTGGAGAAAATTCCAGTGGAGCGTTCTCATCCACGTGATACTTCGCGCCGGCGGAGAAAACGGTTACTGCCTGATTGGTCCTGCGGTCCAGGCGAAGGACTGTTCCTGGACTTCCGTCGGAGTAGACAAGATAAGTGTGCACGGGATCTTCAACGATGTAGCCGAACTCATATCCATCCGGCGAAAAAACGTCGCGATTGCGAATGCGCCCAAAATCGCTGCGGCTCGGA
>JASHYE010000350.1 GCA_030043155.1 Candidatus Acidiferrales bacterium
TTCCCGATAAAGCCGCAGCCGAGCACGGCGACTCCGAGCGCGCCAGCGGCTTCGAGCAGCACTCCGACGGTTCAAACGACTTCGCTCTCGAAAGCCGCCTGAGACCGACTGAAGCTGCTTTATAACGATCTGCCCCCCGCAAGAAGCCTACCCCTCGGGGGTTGAAACCCCTTAGTTACCGAACTTCACGGCACGGCTTTAGAGTTTGTGTCACAACTCTAAGAACCATACTTCAGCGGCTGAAGCCGCACTGATTTTGCGGACTTTATGTCGTGGCTTAAGCCACGACCCACAAAGATTCGCGAGTTGCGAAACAATCTCTTTTAGCCGTGCCCTTACGTAACCCTAAATGACGTGACTTGTGGTATCGTCACGCCAACTCAGGAGGCTTCGCGCGCGCGAAGCCTTCGGTGGACTCCGCATTGAATCGCATAGGTTCGGCAAATTGCGTCCATGAAGAAATCATGGTGAGGATGTGAAGCGGGAACTCGTTCGGCAAGTTGTGATCGCAGGCGTGGTCGGAGCGGCGCTGGGTGTTGCCCTCACCAAGACCGGCTGGCTCGGGCCTTCGTTGTTTGCAAGACACTTCAACTTTTTCGATTACAACATTGAACTCAATCGTGTGACTCCAGCAATTGTGCTGTGGCTCGTATTCTCGATCTACTGGACGATTGCGTCGAAGAATTCGGCGGGGAGCATAAGTTCGGAATCGAAGGCATCGACGGCGGTGCATCAAATCGTCTTAAACGCGGCGCTGCTTTTGCTGTTCATTCCCGTGCCGGGACTGACGGCTTGGTTTCTGCCGAGGCGAATTCATTTTCTGGTAGCCGTGGGAGCGATTGTGCAGGTCGCGTTCTTTGTATTGGCCGTTTCGGCGCGGAGGCATTTGGGAAGGAATTGGAGCGCGGAAGTCAGAATCGGCGAGGGGCACGAGTTGGTGCGCACCGGGCCTTACCGGATGCTGCGGCATCCGATTTATACGGCGATGCTCGGGATGTTTGTGGGAACGGCGATTGCGTCGAGCCAATATCATGCGGTGCTGGCGGTTGCGATATTGGTGATTGCGTATTTGCGGAAGACGCGGCTGGAAGAGAACATTATGAGCGAGACGTTTGGAGCGGAATGGGACGCATACCGACGCGATACGTGGCGGTTGGTTCCGTTGCTTTTTTAGTTGAGAGGCGCGATGGCTGACTCCAGGAAAAAGATGAGGCCGGCGGAGCGGGATTATTCGCACCGGCTGCTGATCGATAAGCTCGGCGTGAAGCCGGGGCAGCGGATTGCGGTGTTGGGAGTGGAGTCGGCAGAATTTTTGAAGGATTTGGATGCGCGCGTGCCGGAGTATTCGCGCGGGAAACGGCTTGCGGATGCGGATCTGGTTTTCTTTTCGGCGGAAGCGCGGGGAGACTTATCGCGGCTGGAATCGCTGGGAAAATCAATTCGGAAAAATGGCGCGATCTGGGTGGTTTATCCCAAGGGACAGACGCATATTCGAGAAATTGACGTGATTGCGGCGGGAAAAGACGCGGGACTCACGGACAATAAGGTATGCAGTTTTTCAGCGACGCATACGGCGCTGCGGTTTGTGGTTCCGATTGCCAAGCGGTAACAATCAGAAAAAATCTTAGGCTATTTTGACAACTCAAAGGTGGGCGGCGCGGTTTTGTTCGCGGCGGCGCTCGGCGACCCAGCGAAGGAAGCGGCGCATGCGGGCGCGCTCTGTCCACATGAGATGCAGGAATTTGCGGGCGTCGAGATTGGCGGCATCGGGGCCGAAGAAAGTTTCCATGCGCCAGCGAAGATAGGGGCTCTTCCAAGGCGTGAGGCGGTAGCCTTTGGCAGTGATCCAATAATAGCGAAGCGCGTTTAGCACACCGTCCTCGGTATTTGTACCGGCAGGCACATCGCGGAATTCTAGCAGAGCTAGTGAAATTCCAGGTGGCGCAGATGGCTATTTTGGCACGCCAGAGGTGGAGTTGAGGATGATGCGGACGGGGGTGACGTTTGGCGGGCGGGTGTAGCGATCGATGAGGAAGCGCTGGCCGTCTTTGCTCACGTCATAGGTGAACAGGTCCGAAGAAGAAACGGGCGCGCGAAGCTGAGTCTGAAATAGTGGTTCGGGATTGCCACTGGAAAAAGCTCCCCCCGCGGTGTTGACGGGAACAGCCGTTATCATGGCTTTCGGTCCGATATAGAAAATCTGTTTGCCGTCCGCGCGCCAGCGAGGTTCGGTCCCGCCTCCGCGGGAGACTTGCCACTTGCCGCTGGCGCCGGGAAAAGATGTGACGTAGATTTCCCAGTCTCCCGATTCGTTCGAAGAGTACGCGACCCATTTCCCGTCGGGAGAAATCTGGCCATCGCTTTCCGTAGAACCGCTGGTCAGGAAAGGCGTCATTTTTCCGCCCGATGCCGGAATCAGCACCAACTGGGAACCGCCAGAGACCGGTTGCAGCGTGCACAAAATCTCTTTGTCGTCGGGGGACCAGGAATTGGGAACCATGTCGGCCTCCTGTTCAATACCCGTCGTGGCCAAATTGAGATCGAAAGCAATCCTAGAAGGTGACATCCCGCGAAGCTGCTTCAAGTAAATTCGGATGTCGGCATTCATGGTGGAACGGAAAGCAATCCAATTTCCGTCGCGCGACCAGACGGGATCATCATCCTCCGCAGGATCAAAGGTGAATGGCGAGTTCGTGCCGTCCTTGAAGTCCTGGAGCCAAAGATTCACGGTGCTGGACTTCGCATCAGCGACATCCATCGCCACGCGGGCGCCATCCGGCGAGAGATTTGGATTGCCGAGCACGCCAGCGTCACCGACCTTCCCCAGTTCTTTGCCGGCGCGGTCATACCAGGTTAAAACGGACAATCCGGCGCCGACCGTCGGGTTGTAGACGACCGTTCCATTTTGCGCGACGGAAAACGCAGCCCAGTAGGTAGACGGCTGGTATCCAACCTGATCGGCAATGACCTGCGCGTCACCTGAAACTCTTCCGTTGCTGTCCATGCGGACTGCGCGCAGAGATTTTTTCTCGTCGACGTAAAACAGATAGCCGCCTGTATACCCGACAGGCGACGCAGCTGCAACGACGAAGTCCTTTTCCTTGGGATGACTCAATGAGCTCAAGTAGATGACGCTCTGAGCAAGGGTCGAAAAAGTTCCGGCCAAGAATAGAAAATGGTCGTCGTCCGGCAGTAAAACGGGCCATCGATGGGAAGCTTCTTTTTTCGAAACATCATAGATTTGTTTGGTGAGCGGAGCCAGCCCGCCGCCATCAGGGTTTATTTTCCACAACCAACCGCTGGATTCCGGCGCGAAGATGATGCCTTGTTTTCCCCAGGTGCCGCCGCGGCCGGCAGTGGCTGGTGCAAGCGCTTGCGGAACTCCGCCGGAAGCGGCTACTTTTTTCAGTTTGCCATCGGCGAAGAACGCAACGTAAGCATCATCGGGAGACCAGAAGGGATAGCTGGCTCCCTCGGTGCCGACGAGAGCGGTTGCGTCCGAAGCGCCAACCGGCATCACGCTGATCACGCTCGCGCCGGTGGCGGGATCCGGCGACACGAACGCGAGCATGCGGCCGTCGGGCGAAATCGCAAGCTGACTAGTGTCCTGTTCAAGAGGAAGCGCAAATTCCATGCGCTGTGCTTGCGGCGTGCGTTGCAATGAGTCAATGAGGGCCGCAATCAACACCACAACTGCCAATCCTGCGATGATCCAAACGAGCCAGGGGCGCTTCGCGGGCTGGGTGGGCTGCGCAGACGAAGGGATTGCAGAAGTGGAATCCGTTCCTGAGAGTGCGCTTAAAGCAAAAGCGAGGTCGCGTGCGGACTGGAAACGGTTCGCAGGATTTTTTTCGAGGCAGTGGCGAATGATGCGTTCGAGGGCAGGAGAAGTTTTGATTTGCGCGGGATCGATTTCGGGAGGGTCTTCTTTGAGGATGGCGTTCATGGTTTCGACGCCGGAATCGCCCTTGAATGCGCGCTTGCCGGTGGCCATTTCGTAAAGAATTGCGCCGAGGCTGAAAATGTCCGAGCGAGCGTCGACGGCTTGGCCGCGGACCTGTTCGGGGGACATGTAGCCGACGGTTCCCATCACAGTTCCCACGGTGGTTTGAGCTGGGCTGGTGAGGGTTTCGGTCTCTCCGGTGAGTCCCGCGATGCTCTGGGATTGTTTCGCGAGGCCAAAGTCGAGAATTTTTACGCGGTCGTCATGAGTGATGAAAATGTTCTCCGGCTTCAAATCACGGTGGACGATTCCCTTCTCGTGCGCGGCGGCGAGGCCGTTGGCGATCTGGAGCGCGTATTCGGAGAGTTTACGCTGAGAGAATGGGCCGGCGTTCATGCGTTCGCGGAGAGTCTGACCTTCGAGAAATTCCGAGACGAGATAATGAGTGCCGTTTTCTGCGCCGACGTCATAAATCGCGAGCAAATTGGGATGGTTCAGCGCGCTGAGGACGCGCGCTTCCTGTTCGAAGCGATGCAAGCGGTCGCCGTTGGAGGCGAGGGACTCGGGAAGGACTTTGATGGCAACGGTGCGATTCAGACGCTTATCGGAGGCGCGATAGACTTCTCCCATGCCGCCTGCGCCGAGAGGGGCAATGATTTCGTAGGGACCCAATCTGGTGGCCGAGGATAAAACCATGCGCGCGGAAGTATATATCATCCATGAAGATGAGCGATGGCGAAAGCGAACGGCAAGAACTGTTGAGGTAACGCAGAGAAACTTTTGAACACGCGACTCTTTGCAGCGCCACGGGAATTGTGATAGGTTTTGCGAATGTGAACGCCCATTCACAATCGCGAGGAGGCTGCGGATGACGGTGATGTCGCAGGATATTCCCGGAGACTTGATGTTCAGCAGCGAGGAATTCCGAAAACTGGCCCAGGAACACTCTCGATACGAAGCACAACTGCAAGGGTTAACCCACCAACCTTACCTCAGTTCGGAAGACATCCAGCTCGAAGCACAATTGAAAAAATTAAAACTACGATTGAAGGACCAGATGCAGCAATTGATTGCGCGGCGGCGCAGAGAGTTGCGCGGTTAAGCACCGGCGCGGCGAGCGCGGCGCGACGAGCGATAACGGGCGATTCTGACGTACAATAGCAGTGTGAGCAGCCACGGAGCGCCCTTCCGCGCATGGTGAAAGACGGCTTGCGATTCGCGCTGCCACCGCTTGTGATCGGCATCATTCTGATGGCTCTGCGGTGGTGGTGGGGCGCGATTTTTCTCGCGCTGGGCCTGTTTGTTCTTTATTTCTTCCGTGATCCTCAACGGCAGATCCCAAGCGCGCCGGATGCGGTGGTTTCTCCGGCGGACGGGCGCGTGATGGAGATTGTGGATGAAGCGCTTGGAGAACGCGCGGGAAAGAGAATCAGCATTTTCCTTTCGATTTTCGACGTGCACGTGAATCGCGCGCCGGTATCCGGACGAATCAGCCGGGTGGATTATCATCCCGGCCAGTTTTTGGCAGCGTGGAAAGAGAAAGCTTCGGAATCGAACGAGCAGAATGCGATCACCATCGCGACAGCGGCGGGAGAAATTCGATTCAAGCAAATTGCTGGATGGGTGGCGCGGCGCATTTTGTGCTGGACGAAGATAGGAGATGAAGTAAGAATCGGGCAGCGCATTGGAATGATACGATTCGGTTCGCGAACGGACATCTGGCTGCCAGCGGAAGCTGAGATTCTGGTGCGGCGCGGGCAGCACGTGGCTGGAGGAGCCACGCAAATCGCGCGATGGCAATCCACGAAATAGAGCCTCAGGAATTCGAGGACGACGAGCCGCAAGTCAAGCCAAGCCGGCAGCTGCGGCGCGGCGTTTATATCCTGCCAAGTTTTTTCACCGTACTGAACCTGCTCTGCGGCTACTACGCCATTCTGGAAACTTTCCGCGGCGGCGCAGGCGACATGGACAACGCGGCGCGCGCGATTGGCGCGGCAATTGTGTTCGACATGATTGACGGGCGAATCGCGCGGCTGACGCACACCAGCTCGGAATTCGGCATGCAGTTCGATTCGCTGGCGGACGTGGTGAGCTTTGGAATTGCACCGGCGTTTTTGGCGTTTGGCTGGGGCGTGAAGGGCGTGATGCAGAGCTCGTTTCTGGCGCAGCGCGTGGTGCAGCTCGGATGGGTGGCGAGTTTCGTGTTTGTGATTTTCTGCGCGTGGAGACTGGCGCGATTCAACATCGGGATGGCGGGCGGTTCGCGTTATTTCGTGGGATTGCCGACGCCGGCGGCCGCGGGCGCGATCGCGGCGGTAGTTCATGGGATGTGGAATCCGATCGAAGATTGGCGCAAATCCCTGATCTGGGTATTGCTGGTGTTTTTGCTTGGCTTTTTGATGGCCAGCAAGGTGCGGTACTACAACTTCAAAGGCGTGAACTGGGGCCGGCGGCGAACTTCGCTGGCGGTGGTGGCGATGGCTCTGATTGTCGCGGCGATTTTTCGGTACTCAGAAGCGACGTTGCTGGCGATTGCGGCGGCTTACGTTTTGCACGGGCTGGTGTTGGAAGCGCTGCGTAAGCTCCGGCATCGAAGCGCCGCGCATCCTGCTTGATTATGTCCCGTGACGATACGAGCTTGCGCATTGCGATTGTCGGCGCGTCTTCGCTGCGCGGGAAAGAACTGAAGCAGCTCATCGAGGATGAGAACTTCCCTGCCGCGGATATTGCGCTGATGGATACGAGTTTGCCTGCGGGGACGCTGGCGGAGGCGGGCGGCGAGCCGACGTTTCTGAAGCCGATGGACCCCGAAAGCTTCGAGGGCGTGCGCCTGGTATTTTTCTGCGGCAGCGCGGACGAAGCGCGGAGCAATTGGAAGCTGG
>JASHYE010000351.1 GCA_030043155.1 Candidatus Acidiferrales bacterium
CTCCCGAGTTGGTGCTTCGCATGGAAAGCGGCGCGCGCGTGGCTCTGGTCAGCGATGCTGGGACTCCGGTGATTTCCGATCCAGGTCATCGGCTGGTTTCGCTGTGCCTGCGCCACAGTATTCCAGTGATCCCAATTCCCGGGCCTTCGGCGATTGTGGCCGCGCTCGCGGCTTGCGGATTGCCTTGCGAAGAGTTCACGTTCGCGGGCTTTCTTCCCGCGCGCAGCGGCGAGCGCCGGCGTCGGCTGCAAGCGCTGATGCCAGAGCCGCGGTCGATTGTTCTCTACGAGGCGCCGCACCGATTGCGCGCCACTCTGCGCGATGCGCTGGAGATGCTTGGCGACCGTCACGCTGCTATCGCGCGAGAACTGACGAAAGTTCATGAAGAGTTTGTGCGCAGCAGAATTTCAGAGCTGATACGCACATTTGATGAAAGAGAGCCTCGGGGCGAGATCACCCTCATCATTGGACCACCAGACCAAGGAGCGGACCACAGTGTGGAATATGGGACGGAGCTGCGCATAAATTCCGGCAAGGAAGCACAAACGCTCGCTGAGCGCGTCCATGAACTCAAGGAATCGCGCAACCTCGACCGCAAGGCAGCGCTGAAACAGGCTGCGAAGGAATTGGGAATTTCAAAGCGCGAAGCCTACAAGCGGTTGCTCACAGAAGAAAACACCTGAAGAATCTGCGGTCAGTTTTTCGCCACGCCAGCGAAAAATTCCTCCACGCGCTCAAGCACCTCGGCCGCCGTTCGCGAAGAATGTACCTGGTGGCGCAGCTCGCTTCCGTTTCTAACGCCATGCGTGAACCAGCACGCGAATTGCTTCATCTTCCCGATGGCCTCGGGAAGCTCCGCGGCGATGAGACTGCGAAAGTAATCCGCAAGCAGGCGATAGCGGTCGGCTTCGCTGGGTTCACCATAACGGCCGCTTGCAAAATATTGCTCCATTTGGCGGAAGATCCACGGATTCGTTGCCGCCGTGCGGCCGATCATCACGCCATCGCAGCCCGTCTGCGCAGCCATTCGCTCCGCGTCCTCCGGAGAGCGAATATCGCCGTTTCCGATCACGGGAATCGTGACGGCCTGCTTCACGCGCGCGATGACGTTCCAATCCGCCTGACCCGAATAGCCTTGCGTGCGCGTGCGCGGGTGCACCGCGACGCCCTCGACGCCAATTCCCTCCGCCATGCGCGCGACCTCCACGGCGACGATGTTCGAGTCATCCCAGCCAGAGCGCATTTTGATCGTGAGCGGAATTTTTACCGCTGCGCGCACGGATTTGAGGATTGTTTCAAGCTGCTTCAGATCGCGCAGCAAGCCGGAGCCGCCGCACTTGACGACCTTCTTCGCAGGACAACCGAGATTGATGTCGACTTCGTCGAATCCCAAATCCTCGACGAGCGCAGCCGCTGAGGCCATCACGCCTGCGTCCGCCCCAAAAAGCTGCGCTGCGATGGGATGTTCGTCCGCGTCGTAGTACAAGTAGCGGAGCGTTTTCGCCGCGCTGCGGGTCACACCTTCGGCGCTGGTGAACTCCGTCATGATCAAACCGCAGCCGCCCAAACCCCGTATAACGCGGCGAAAAATCGTGTCCGTAACCCCGGCCATAGGGGCAAGAACAGTCGCCGGGCGCAGCGATAGCTCGCGGATTTTCAATTCGCCGGGAACCATTGTGAATTAGAACGAGGGCTCAGAAGCGAGCACATCCGCCAGGGCAGAGCGGCTGCGCCGCGCGCCGTTCTCGCGATCCGCGGGACTTGCGATTCCCGAAACGTGGTCAAGCAAGTCGCTGGCTGAGCCGCCAAAAAAGCTCTCGAGCACTTGCGCGAGAGCGTGCGTCCGAGCCTCGTGCTGGCTCAAATTTGCCTGGTAGCGCCACGCGCGCCCGATGCGCTGGCGCGTGACAATCTGCTTGCGCGCCAACCGGTCCATGATGGTCATGATCGTTGTATACGCGCGAGGCCGGCGTTCCGCCAGCGTGTCTCGAATCTCGCGCACGGTTCCCGCGCGCAACGACCATAGAGTGGTCATGCACTCAAGCTCCAGCGGAGCAAGCTCAAGAATCTTGCGTCGCCGCGTCCCGTGAATCGTCTCATCGTTTTTTTCTAGCACGATCTTCACCCCTCATTGTTTTTTCGTTCGGCTGGGGCTGTGGTGGTTGTAGTGGCCTTCGCGATTCGGCCAAAAAGTTCCCCTGTCCCCGTTCGGCTGGATGCTGGGACAGTTTGCGTGGAGGCGGAAACTCGCTGCGCGACAGCTGCGCGGCCATTTCCGTCAACGTAAGCCGCGCTGTTGAGCAAATTCCGCCGCAAAGCGGCATTGCGCTCGGTCCAGAGCTCTTCGGCCTGCGCCCGCCCAAGTGTTTCGCGCATCGCGGCCATTTTCGAGTCCAGATCGTCCAAATGATTCAATAGCACGGCCTCCCGCACGACGGGCAGCTTCGGCGAGCCGAATTCATACGAGCCGTGATGACTGACAATCAGGTGCTCCACGAGGACCGCGAGCGGACGCGGGAAGTCCGGGATCACGGCAATCCTCTCCTGCACCATGCGGAGGCCGATGACAATATGCCCCAGCAATTGACCCTCGGTCGTATAGCTTATCGCCCGCTTATAAGAAAGCTCTTCGATTTTTCCTACGTCGTGCAAAACGATACCTGCCAGCAGCAAATCGGAATCGACCTCCGTATAGTGCTGCGCGACGCGCTTCGCCAAACCGCAAAGGCTCACGATGTGTTCGAGCAGGCCGCCCAGATAGGCGTGATGCATCGTCATCGCCGCCGGAGCGCGCTTCAATTTAGCGGCAGTCTCCGGATC
>JASHYE010000352.1 GCA_030043155.1 Candidatus Acidiferrales bacterium
TTCGAGCTTGTCAGTTCCGACCAGCGGCCGAAATACCGGCATCGTGGCCGCTGCCTCGACGGAAACGATGTTGCGCAGAGTCTGTGAAGCTACTTGGCCGAGGCTGTCTCCCGTGACCAGCGCGAGAGCTCCACTGCGCCGCGCGAAAACCTCCGCGATGCGAAGCATCATCCTTCGATAAAGCAGCACACGGCATGCTTCCGGCGCATAACGGACAATTTCGCGCTGAATCTCCTCAAATGGCACGCGATAGAGCTTGGCGGTGAACTGCCACGGTACTAGCTGACGAAGCAGTTCGCGCGCAACGTGCACGGAGGATTCGCCGGGCCGCGCTCCTGTACCGTAAAAATGAACGAAAGAGAGATGCGCGCCGCGCTTCATCATCTGGTAAGCAGCAACGGCGGAATCAAATCCGCCAGAAAGCAAGCAAGTCATCCTACCGGCGGTATTTGCTGGAAGGCCGCCAGGGCCAGCGATCTTGCGGGCATAAACAAGAGCAGGGCCTGAGGTAATCTCGATCCGGCAGGTAACGTCGGGATCGTTGAGCTTCACGCGCGCATTGCGTCCGGTTGCGACAAGGCCGTCCAGGAGAAACTTGCCGACAATGCGTTCGATTTGTGAGCTGTTGTGCGGAAAAGACTTATCGCTGCGCTTTGCGCGCACCGCAAATGTGGAGAACGCCAGCGGCTCAATCTCCTCCCAGGCGGCCGCGCAAAGCGCGTTGAGGTCGCGGGCAACGGGGCGCGCAAGAGCATAGTACGCGATGCCCGACACCCGGCCGATCCGCCGCAACGCTTCTTCCACCGAGGCAGACTCGCCGAGATGAAGGATTAGACGATCATTCGGCCGGCTGACTTTCTCAACGGGAATGCCGGCAAGCGCAAATCGCAGATTCGAAGCAAGCTTCGAGGCAAAGAAGCGGCGATTGCCGCCTTTCAGCCACAACTCGTGATAATGAACAACAATGGCCAGCGGGCTCATTTCAGAAACCATGCTTTCTGCATTTTTCCCATTATAACAAGCTCACAAGCGGTTCATGCAGTCGTAACAATTCCTCTGGATACAGAATCCAATGTGCTCGATTCGTTCGTAACCGTATCGAAACAATCCCTCGCGAAGAGCGACTATTCTTGACAGCAGGGGTTAAAATTCACAGCACGCGTGAGCGTTTTTGGGGCCCGTGCGACGATTCAAAGAATGCCCGCATCTAAGCAGTTGAGACTGGGGGAAGGAAAGGCCGATGTGGATCCGCCGCGATTGGGACGACTTCTTTAATCGGATTCGAAAGCGCGGAACCGCTGTGCATCCACCAAGGCCTGTCGATCGTTCCGCACGCAACCGCTTGGTTCCCGCCGAAGGGTATAGCTTGGCAGAGCTTGACGATGCCGGGCTGAGCTTGGAGCAAGCCGAAGTGCTGGGCCTTCCCGTCGACGCCCTGAGAGTGGGTAGCGACCAGGCCAATGTAACTGCCTTGCAGATGTTTCTCCGTGCCAGCCGCACGCGGTACTAATCCATATTTCTCATTTGCGGAATCGGGATGGCGCATGTCCACTTGACGCCATTCACGAAATGGGTAAACTGCATTTTTGCGCCATGGCGACACAGCTCAACCCGGCGACGTTAGCAAGACCGATCGATGATGCTTTTCGCGAGCTTGAGTTCCCTCAGCGTGAAGCGGCCTTTTTCTACGGCTTGTTTCTTCGCGGACACTCTCTCGAAGAATTGCGGCGAGACATCGAAGTTCCGGCGGCGGTGCTCGCCAAATGGGACCGCGAAACTTTGCGGCAGCCCGAGCAGCGCGTCACCTTTGAACGGATGGCCGAGTACCGCCGTCACGTTCTGGCAATCTTCGATTCGCTGGTTAAGGTCGATTCCAGCGCCGCCCGCCAGCTGCAATAACCATTCGTCTTCCAGGATCCGAATGGCCTCTTACGCTCATCGTTTGCAGGAGCGTTCAGTCCACCCAAGACGCATAGAAAATCAGCGATCAGCCAGCACTCTTCGAAGGCCGGGATTTTCTCGCGTAACTCTGGTTTGCTCGGCGAATCGAAACCCTTATAATGGTTTGCGATTCCCCGGTAGCTCAATGGTAGAGCATTCGGCTGTTAACCGAAGGGTTGCTAGTTCGAATCTAGCCCGGGGAGCCAACCCTTTGTGGGCCAATCGGAGATGATTGGCCAAGCTGCATTTGCGCTTCTTATTTCCTTGGAGCTAAGCCTCGCGCAGGGGCAGCGCGTTCTAAAGAGCTGCGCTTTTGGGTATACCAGCTCAGTTGCTTGCCGTCTTTTGATTCGCCTTGGCCAATTCCTGGTCGATCAGCCGCTCGAAGACGGCCGCAGGCTGCGCACCGTCCACAAAGATGCCGTTGACGAAGAAGCCGGGAGTGCCCACGACCCCCGCGCGCATCCCCATCTGCACGTCGCTCTGGATCTGCGGTTTGTATTGCCCACTGCTCAGGCAGACGCTGAACTTGGCAGCGTCTAGCCCCAAGCCGCGGGCATCCTCGATGAGTGAGTCGCGGTCTTGTTTTTCTGCCGGATTCGAAAAGAGTAGATCGTGGTAGTCCCAGTATTTGCCCTGCTCGCCCGCGCAACGAGAGGCTTCCGCAGCGAGTTCCGCATTCGGATGGATTTGACTGAGCGGGAAGTCGCGATAACCTAGCTTGACCTTGTCAGGATACTTGGCCAGCACTTCGCGGATATTGGGCTCAGCCTGGCGGCAGAAGGGACAGCTGAAATCCGAGAATTCGACAATGGTGACCGTGGCTTTCGGGTCTCCTCGAAGCCGAGCCGGGTCGTAGGGGACGTTGACTTGCGCCGGATGCAATAGAACGACCAAGTCTCCGCTCTCCAGTGCCGCCTGGGTCAGGGCTTGGAGATATTGATAGAGTGCCTGGTTAACTCTTTGCTGCTTCAAGGACGCCTTGATTTGATCTTTGACAGCATCGAAGGGCTGATTGATCTGGCTCTGATGCTGCTGGTAATACGCGCTCACCTCATCCGCGGTGGGATCGGGAACCTTCGCATCGACCTCACTCTTCAGGAGCTCGTCTATGCTGACGCCCTTTTTTTTTGCCGCGGCCTGCAGAAGTTTTTGGTTCACGATGGCCCCAAGAGCATTGCGCTTCACCGCATAGACCTGCAGCTCCATTCTCTGCAACTGTGACGCCGCGGCCGCCGAAAACTGGCTTTCATAGATCGGCTCTCCGTGAACGATTGCGACAGGAGACTCCTGGGATGGCGTCTGCGCGGGAGGAGGAGCGGTGCTGCTTTGGGCATGAGCAGCGAACGCAAACAGAGTCACGGCCAAGCACAGAAGAGATAGGCGGCCAAGCGAACGACAGCGAACAATCACAAGGCTTAGTCGAGTAGTCTGGAAATGCTCTGATTTCATAAGCTCCTCAATACCGGTCCCGCTTTTCGCTACTGCAGCGAAGCACCTCAGGGCAATTTGTTCATTTATTAGGGAGAACCTTAAAAAGCGCATACATGCCACCGTCAAAATGTTCGTTTACGTGACAATGGAATAGCCACGTTCCGGGGTTGTTCGGCACCATATCCGCGACCATCATACTCATTGGCTCCAACGCCAGCGTGTCTGTGCGCATGCCGTTGACCAGCACGGTTTGCCCGTGCCAATGCGGGGCGTGGACGTCGTCCTCGTTACTGTTGGCCATCAAGTACCACCGCACGCGCTCTCCCTGCTTCATTGTCAGTAGCGGCAGGCTCCCGCGTGTGAACCCATTCATAGTGTAATGTTCGAGCGTCTTAGTGAAATTGGGATTCGTGATGGTTTGGTTTGGATATCGCTGATCGTGAACAACATTCATCATGAAGTATGCGCTGGCGTCCTCGTCGAAAATGGCGAAGGCAACGACAAATTCGCGATCCACATCCTTGGGCGTGCCGTCAGGCTTGGTAGATCCCTTTCTGGAAATGATGATCGGGCCCAGCAGGCCGGTGTTCATGTCCCTGGACTCGTTGAAATGTGAATGATACATCCACAGGATCGAGCTGGGATCTGCCGGACCCGGCCCGGCACTTTCAGGGACGTACCAGGTATAAGTGAACACTTCGCCGGGGGTGACGGCGTCGCCTTTCTTGCTT
>JASHYE010000353.1 GCA_030043155.1 Candidatus Acidiferrales bacterium
TCGTCCGGCACGTATACAGTGTCTGCTGCGGCACCTGGCTTCAACACGATCGTATTCGACAATGTGGTAGTGCAAGTGGCCCAGACCACTAACCTGCCAATCAAAATGACCGTTGGCACTCAGACGCAGACGGTGACCGTAACCGCCGCGCCGGTCCTTGAAACCACCCAAAACACGCTCTCGACCACAATCAGCCCAGCACTCATGGAGGACCTGCCGCTCAACGGCCGCGATGTGCTCGAATTCGCCACGCTGGCCCCCGGGGCGGCAAACACTGGTATCCACGGCAATAACTATAATACCTACAATGACATGCCCAACGCTGCGGTCAACATTTCCATTAGCGGCACCACCGACCAGTTCCAGCGGTACAAGACCTTTTCTTCGAGTTTCTGGGACGTAGCACCGGCCCGTGAAGGCGCGTTTGACGAGGCGACAGTTTCGACAGCCGGCTTGGATTCCGCCAACGGAATGGCGGGCTCCCAAGTCCAGTTTGCGGTCAAGCGCGGCACCGACAACTACCATGGCCGCGGGTTTTGGCAGGCGGAGAACAGCTACTTCGACGCCAACTCCTGGACGAACAACGCGCAGGGCATTGCGATGCCGAAGACGCGCAACAACTATTTCGGCGGTAACGTCGGGGGACCGCTCCTGCCAAAAAGTCTGGTAGGAAACCACCATACTTACTTTTTCGTTAACCTTGAATACAACAAGGTACCGAGTGTGTTCGTCAATGAGAACAATACGTTCACAGGCAACACGAGCGGCGCTGTCAACACCGCAGCCTGCAATACCAGCGGCAACGGGTCGGCCAATGGTTGCTATACCTATGAGGTCTCATCGATCCCCGCGACGACACCTTCGTGGGTTTCCGGCTGCAACCCAAGCAACATGACCTGTACGGCGAACCTGTACGCGCTCGCCTCGTCCTACGGTTTCCCCACCGCTGAAAATGGCGGGGTGTCAAACATCATCAGCGGCGTCGCCGGCTATTACAAGAATGGCTCGCTCCAGCCTCTGAGCTCGACGGCGGCGGGGCTGCAGGCCGATAATGCGTTTTTCCTGCAGCGGCTGCTTTACAACGTCAGCCAGCCTTTGACGGTGTGGTATCCCACCACGCGTTTGGATGTGGACATTACGTCCAAGGTGCACTGGATGGACGCTTGGGATCTAGAAGACAGCAAGCTCCCGAGCTACGGGGATTGGCCCGGATCGCCCTACGTCGGCGACTACACCGGCTTCAATAATACCTACTATAACTGGACAAACGAGGTGAGCTGGACGCTCTCGCCAACAACCGAGAATACGGCTGCTTTTGGGATATTGGGCGTTGAGGAAGTATATACGCCGGGAGCGCAGCCGACGGGATTCAATCAGACTGAAGTTGACGGCGTTCCCTCGCAGATCGAAATGCCTTTTGGAACCTGCCCCAACGGTAGCGCGTGTATTCCGGATTACGTTCCCGATGTGGCCGAAGAAACTCCCCGGGACAACCCGGTCTACAACGCTTATGACACACTGCGCTGGACGCATGGCAACCACAACTTCTACTTCGGCGGCGCCCTATACTATTCAAAAATGAGAGAGCAGGAATGGGACTTCCCAGGCGTGCCGGACTACACAACCGGTATCGCAAACGGGGATCCGGCCGCGGCGATGTTCAGTTGTAATCCCAACGCGAGCGGAGATTGCAGTAGCGCGTCGAATTTCCCGAACATGAACAATGCTGAAAGCACCATCACTGGCCTGACCGGCCAAACAGAAGCGGAAGATCTTTACGCCTTTCTTGTCGGCCGCGTCAGCAGCGTAGGTGGCGGCACGGAGGTGAATCCGGCCACGGGTCAGTTCCAGCCCGGGTACGGTTACACCGCGATGGAGGCGAAGACTGAGGGCTCGCTTTACTTCCAAGACTCCTGGCGCGCAACGCCGCACTTCACCGTGAACTACGGTTTGCGCTGGCAGCTTACTGGCGCGATTCACAATACGAACGATGAATACTTCAGTGCGACTGTACAGAACCTGCTGGGGCCGTCGGCAACCGAGTTCGAGCCCGGTACGCTCAACGGCATCCAGAACCCGTACCTGGCTGTGAACGAGCATCCCTATAATGGAGATTTCATCCAGCCGGCGCCGAACCTGGGCATTGCGTGGAATCCAGATTACAGCGACGGTTTCCTGGGCAAGCTATTCGGCGGGAGCAAAACAGTAATTCGGGCGAGCTACTCGATAAACCAATACGCCGAGGGCTGGGAGACGTTTGAGAACGACACCGTGTACAACGGCGCGGGCTATACGCAGTACCTGAACTATTCGGCGGCGGCCGGAAATTTCACGCCAGGTTCCGTATCGCTTGACACGCCGGGTCTCCTGAGCGCGGTCCAAGCTACCGCCACGCCGCCCTCGTATCAATCGGCGCTGCCAGAGTCGACATATGCGTTCTTTGAGTACCCTTACATTGCGGGCATCAATCCTAACCTCAAGGAGCCGTACCTCCAGCAATGGAATTTCGGATTCCAGCGGCAAATCCCGGGCAACACGGTTGTCGAGGTTAATTATGTCGGCAACCACGTGGTGCATGAATGGCAGAACTACAACATCGACGAGATCAATACTCTGAACAATGGCTTCGCCAGTGAGTTCAAGACGGCGCAGGCCAACCTGGTCGCAAACGGCGGCACGACATTTGCGGACAACACCGGCGCACCGGGCGTTGTGGCAACGCCGATTTTCGACGCTGCCTTCAGTGGGAACGGCATCACAACAGGCGCCGCTGATCCCGGAGGATACGCGAACGGGAACTACATTACGCTGTTGCAACAGGGACAAGCGGGAAGGATGGCGGACGAGTTTGCCCAGAACTTCGCAACGGCGTGCAACCTATACGGCGCCGGTTTCAGCCCCTGCGGACACGTCGGCGGGTCATATCCAATCAACTTCTTGCAAGTCAATCCCTATGCTTCAGCTAGCGGGGCGGAATACCTGTCGGATCCTGGCAGTTCGACCTACAACGGGTTGCAAATTTCCCTGCGGCATCCAACTGGACATGGGCTCACCCTTGGCGGCAATTACACCTGGTCCAAAGGTCTCACGAGCCGGTTCCTGAGTTATTGGACTGATACCGCCGGCGAGGATTTCATCTCGTTGCGGGATCCCGGCCTCAATAAGGGCCCGTCCGACTACGATATCGAAAGCGTGTTTCACACCTACTTCACCTATGCGCTGCCTGTGGGACGAGGCCGGTCATTCAATGTGAACAACTCGTTCCTAAATGGCGTGGTGGGCGGATGGAACATCGGTTCGATCATCTCGTGGCAGTCCGGCTCACCATTCTGGGTGCAGGGCGGCTTCGACACGTTCAACAACGAAGATGGCGGCGTGATCCTGAATGGCGTCGACGCCCACCAGATTCAAAGCAACGTCGGCGTCTACAACACCCCGGCCAGCCCGTTCGCGCCGGAATGGATCAATCCAAGCTTTAACGTGACGGCGAAAATTCTGCC
The DNA here is from genome assembly GCA_030043155.1 of Candidatus Acidiferrales bacterium. The sequence goes on from JASHYE010000353.1 coordinate 3,501, forward strand.
CAACACGAATCCGGGAACCATCGGGCAGATGCTGTTCCTCCATGGTCCTGGGTTCTTCAACACGGACATCTCACTGAACAAGACGTTCCCGATCTACGAAAGGGTGTCGCTGAAAGTCCAGGCAGCTTTCTTGAACGCCTTTAATCATCCGAACTGGATTGTGGGTAGTTTTGGCGCGCCCGGATTCATCGATTACGCGTCGTCGAGCTTGTTCCAGCCAACGACGAGCTATCAGGGCAGCCCGCGCGTGATTCAGTTCCGTTCGGAGATTGATTTCTAACGAAGGGCATTAGCCTTTAACACCGGCCCCGGAGCCGCAAGGCCCCCGCTGCATCGAAGAAACGGAGCCGCTGCAAGCTGGAGCGGCTCCGTTTTTCTTTCTGCGTACGTACAGTCGGGGGTGAATGCAAGTCTTAGAGCGGCGGCGCTATGTCAGTTGATTGCTTTTGCGAGTTCGGGCATCCGCGCCTTTGTTGCGTCGGAGTCAGGTGTGGCGGGAGAATCGACCGTTGCTGTTGTGGTGGTGAGCGTTCCAGTCGGCGCGACGGGCTTTACAAGCGCCTCTTCTAGTTTGAGAAGCAGCGCCTCGCGTGGAAAAGGCTTTGGCAGGAAAAAATCTCCCGGTAATACGCCAGGTTCTTTTTGCGATTCGAGATAGCCGGACATGAAAATAATTTTCACGCCGGGGATTCGTTCGCGGACGGCGATGGCAAGTTGGGGGCCGCGTATGTGCGGTATAACGACGTCGGTAAGCAAGATGTGAATTGGTTGCGTGGCCGATTGCACGATGGCGAGCGCTTCGAGGCCGTCTCGCGCGGAGAGCACATGGTATCCGGCGGAGCGGGCAAATTCTGAGGCCAGCTCGCGAACGGCGTCCTCGTCCTCAACAATCAGCACTGTTTCGGTGCGCGCGGGCGGCGCGCTGAAGCTCTTGGGCGTGTATACGCCATCGATGGGCTCATCCACGCGCGGCAAAAAGACCTCGAAACGCGCGCCCTTGCCCAGTTCCGACTCCACCAGGACGAAGCCGTTGCTTTGCTTCACGGCGCCGTAGACTGTGGCCAGACCGAGGCCAGTTCCTTTGCCTTCGGGCTTGGTGGTGAAGAACGGCTCGAAAATGTGCGGCTTGATGCTGTCGTCGATTCCTGATCCAGTGTCCGTGACGGCGAGGACCACGTATTCTCCCGGCATAAGCGGCGGACGCGCGCGGGCCGTTTCCTCATCGACAAATGAATCATATGTTTCGACGGTGAGTCTGCCTCCCGCGGGCATGGCGTCCGACGCGTTCACCACCAAATTCATGATGATCTGTTCCATGTGGCATGCATCGGCGCGCAGATGGCCGATCGACTGGCCGAGGCGGAAAACGAAATTGATGTCTTCGCGCACGAGCCGCTTCAGCAGCTTCTCCATTTCCGAAACAATGGTGTTCAAATCGAGAACGCGCGGCTGCGTGGCTTGGCGGCGCGAGAAAATCAGAAGCTGACGAGTGAGCGACGCCGCACGGTCCGCCGCTTTGACGATTTGCTGGCTGCTGCCGGCAAGCGCGCTGCCTGTGGGCAGGCTCTCCATAAGAACGTCGCTGTGACCCTTGATGACGGTGAGCAGGTTATTGAAGTCGTGAGCCACGCCACCTGCGAGGCGGCCCATCGCTTCCATGCGCTGGGCGCGGCGCAATTGCTCTTCGAGCTTGCGGCGCTCCGCTTCGTCGGTCTGCAGAGTGGAGCGCATGCGCCCGAAGGCACGAGTCACTTCGGCCACTTCATCGCCGCCGTGCGCTTGCAGCGGATAATCAAAGTTGCCCTGCTCGAGAGCACGAACGCCGCCGACAAGGCGCTTGAGTGGCCGGGTAAAGGTGTCGGATATCACCAACACGAGAATTGCGCCCACAAAAACGGCGGCCAGCAGCAATCCGATGAGCCAGCGATTAAGGCGGTTCAGAAACGCTGTGGCATCGTTGTAGGACTTCAGCATCACGAGGCTCACAGCGCTCGCGGGATCTACTCCATCCGTCAGATCGAGTGAGCTGGCGATATACTTCTGGCCGCCAATTTCCACTTGCTCCGGCACGGGCCCGTCGCCAGCTTTTCCTTCGAGTTCATTCTCGTCAAACGGAGAAAGCGTGCTGACGACGATGCGATTCCCGCTGCGAAACGCGACCTCGGCCGAGGAGATGCGGCGCAACTCGCTCGCCACGCCCTCATCAATGGCGCGTCCCACGACCACGGTTCCGATGCGAACTGACCCATTTGCCACCGGCCGCAGCACGATTTGATAAATTTGCGAACCGCTGACCCACCAGCCGGAAGTGGCATGCCGGTGGAGTGTACGCCGCAGCAGGCGCTCTGCGTCGCCGACAGGAAACGCGCCGGATGTGGTTTTCAGCGCAATGACCTTTCCTGCCGCATCAGTCATCAAGAAGAAATTGCAATCCTCCGATCGCCAGGGATCCCCGCTCGCGTCGGCAACCGCGGTGGGATCACCGCTGCGCATGGTAGCCACCGCAGCAAGAAGTTCGGCTTTGTGGCTGAGGGAAGCTTCGTGCTGCCGCTGCATCACCTGAAACATATAAATGGTGCGGCTGGATTGCTCGCGGATCTGCTGATCAATTTGGTGGCGTGCTTCGCGGCCGACGACTGTGAGGGTGAGGCACATCAGCACCGTGGTGATGACGACGAAAGAGAGAAGAAACTTCGTGCGCAGGCGGAAGGTGGCGGCTACTTTATAAACTTCGTCCCGGGCTAACGCCAAGCGCGCGACGATCCATCGAGGAATACTCACGAAGAGAAAGGAGGCAATGAGTTGCCCGCAGAGTTTGAGTTCCGAGACGATTTTTTGCGCGTGAGTACGCGGGGATTCGGAACCTAAGCTGAGCCACGAGCGAAAGGATCGTGCCAGGTGATTTTGGTTTTGCGTACGCCTTCGCACGGATGCGGGGGAGGCAAAGAACACCCCGACGGACTTGGCTGCAAGCCGAGCTTTTTCGAGTACTTGTGCGTTGAGCGAGTGTTTCGGCACCTGAGAGTCCGCCCTTCCAATTTGGGGCCGTTGGCCGAATTTTGAAATAGCGCAAGAGTACCAGCGCGTGCGAGAAAGGGAACTAGGGGAAAGCCTTAGTACGAGCACTGTTTGGTTGCTAAATGCCGTGTTATGAGGTGGGTAGCTGGCGGCTTTCCGAGGCGATCAATTTTCTCCTACGGTGTTTTCTGATATGGCTTATGCCTTGTGCCTCGAAGCTGACGCGGCTGCGCAAATTGTACGGTTGCCGTTATATGGATTGCGTATCATACTGGCCGTGTGATCAAGTCGTTTTGTTCTGCTGAGACGCAGAGGCTTTTCGGGCGCGAAAGCGTAAGGCGCTTTCAATCCATCGAACGCGTGGCACTTCGCAAGCACCAACAACTCGATTTTGCGCACGAATTATCAGACGTGGCCTCGCCGCCCGGCAACCGACTTGAGGCACTGAAAGGGGAGCGCAAGGGTCAGCACAGCATTCGCATCAACGATCAATGGAGAATTTGCTTTGCATGGCGTGAGGGCGACGCTTATGACGTTGAAATTGTCGATTACCATTAGGAGAGAATCATGGGCAAGAAACTGAAACCTGTGCATCCCGGAGAGCACCTGCGGGAGGATTTTCTGAAGCCACTCGGGATGAGCGCGAACGCGCTGGCAATGGATCTTCACGTACCTGCAACGCGTATCGGCGATATTCTCGCTGAACGGCGAGGGATAACGCCAGAAACGGCGCTGCGCCTGGCGCGCTATTTCCATACGACCCCTGAATTTTGGATGAACATGCAAGTAAGGTATGAATTAGACGTTGCAGAGGATGAGAATGCGGTGCGCATTGAGAGGGAAGTGACGCCGCTAGAAGCTGCACGTACGCGGACCTAAAGCTGCGGCATTTTCGTCGCGTCATCGCGCGGTGAACTTTTGCGGGTCGAAAATCGCGGGGTCGAGTTTCACGTTTTCCTGAATGTTGAAATACCGTTCGGTAAACACGTTGTGTCCATTGCTGAGGAATTCCACGTGCGCGGAAATCCAGCCGGTGTGAAGCCGGCGATAGTCGCTGAAGCGTTGATCGTCGAGCTTGGTAGCGTCGCGCGGATCCGGCTCGATGAGACGCAAGAATAGCAGGCGGTTTTTCTCGATCCAGAATTGCCTGGATTTCAGATCTCCTTTTTTTGCGCCGACGACGTAAACCACGCGGCCCTGCCAGACGTCCTGATGAATTTGATTCAAATCGAAGCCCTGGTTTTTCGCCTCCGCAATGGTCAATTCGGGGTTCTGGCGATAAACGTCGAATCCAAGCACGAGGAGCATGTGAACGAATGGCCGCGTGCCGACGGTTTTTCCGTTTACGAAGGAAGTCAGGGTGTTATTGCGGAAAATAGCGCCGTTTCCTGAATTGGGCGAGCCCCTGTTGATGCGCAGCTTTCCGGGCAGCAGAAGCGACTCGTACCATATTTCTTTTTTCACGGTGCCATCGTCATTACGAGTGATGGCATCTTCCTGGAATGTGACGGTGCGATACCACGACTGCGCATAACGCGCGTGCATGGCGGCAATAAGCTGCTGGCCGTCGTTGATCTGAGCGAAAGCCGAAGATGCGCATCCGGCAATGAGGATGAGGCTGACGAACCAAAACGCTACTTTTTTCATCGAGGCAGACCGAAAACGAATGTTGCCGACTCTGTTGAGCATCAGTATTTCAGGCTGAAGCTGAGCACGTGCGTGATGATGATCAGCCAGATGCTCATCAGCGCGGCGAGGACAATGATTACGTCCTGAACTTTGGCCCACCACCAACGGCCCTGCGCACCGAATTGCCGGAAGCAGTTTATTACGAGAGCAATCGTGGCGATGATTCCAATCCAGCCGATGATTTGCATTACGCGGAACCACCAGTCTGCGCTGCTGGACAAGAGGTTCAGATGCGAGCTCGCCTGCATGATGGTGCCCACGAAAAGTATCCAGAAGAGCAGGTCGAGAATAGCGACCAGCCGCGCCGATCTGTGCGCGCGGCGCTCCGCGACGGAAAGCTCGAGCTGCCGTCCATAGTGCCAGCGAATCAGCGCTGAGACAGGCCACAGAATCAGCACGAGCACAAAAATAATCAGGATGGCGACCAGGCTGTTCTGAATGAAGCCCTTGGATTGAGTAAAACCGACTTGCTGCCCAACTTCCGCGGGGAACTCCCCGGCCATCTGCCAGCGGCCGTTGGACTGGCGGTCGAACGCCGTCAAGCTCTGCGGATCGTCGGGGTTGTACCAGACGTTGGGCGACATTTCATGCCACTGGATGATCTGGCCGTCAAGCCCTTTTGCTCCTGTGATGAGTGTGCCGTCTTTGCCGGGAGACACGGTTTGTTCGCCAAGCAGGGAGAAGAGATAAAGGATATTGCTTTGCGGCCGGCGGCTGGGAATGTAGGTGCCGCTGACGTTTCGCGCGTCCTGCGTAGCGCTGGCTACACTCGGAGGCGTTGGCCGTGTAAAGGTGAACGGGAAATAGCGATCCATGAACTG
>JASHYE010000354.1 GCA_030043155.1 Candidatus Acidiferrales bacterium
GAGGTTTGTCCCGTCTGGCCAGGTCAGCCGATGACAGCACACTGGGGTGTTCCTGACCCGGCCGTCACCACCGGAACACGGGAACAAATCGAGAAGGCATTTCGTGACGCTTTCCTCCTGCTTGATCGGCGAATCAGCCTTTTCCCTTCGCTTCCGCTTGCCTCAATTGACGCGATGAGTCTCAGAAGCAAGCTTGACGAAATCGGCCGCCAATGAAATTCAGCGCTTACGCTCGCGTGGCCGCCGAGCTCGTTGGCACGGCATTCCTTTTGATGGCCGTCGTGGGCTCAGGAATTATGGGAGAGCGGCTTTGCGGCGGAAACATCGCCATTGCTCTTCTCGCGAACACTATCGCCACGGGCGCAGCGCTGGTCGCGCTGATCCTCACGTTCGGGTCGGTTTCGGGAGCACACTTCAATCCAGCAATCACGCTGGCTGATGCCTGGCAGCACGGCATTCCCTGGCGCGAAGTACCCGGCTACGTATTGGGCCAGATTATCGGCGCATTCCTCGGCGTAGCGTCGGCTCATTTAATGTTCGGCCTTCCGCTCTATTCAGCGTCCAATCACGCGCGCAGCGGCGGCGGGCAGGTTTTCAGTGAATTCATCGCCACATTCGGTCTTTTGTCTGTCGTATGGGGATGTTCCAGGCTGCGTTCCTCGGCGGTCCCGTTGGCTGTTGGATCGTACATTACGGCTGCTTACTGGTTTACCGCCTCAACGTCCTTCGCAAATCCTGTCGTCACTTTAGCGCGAGCCGCAACGGATACATTTTGCGGAATCAGACCAGCCGACGTGCCGGAATTCATCCTCGCGGAATTGGCTGGTGCAGCGGCGGCTACTGCGCTTTTCGGATGGCTCGCACCAGCCTTGCCAGCCATAGCGCGTGACGTGCTCGTGCGCCATGAAACCGAGGGCGTTTCCAGCCGCTGAGACGCGTTCGCCTCGCTTAATTAATGGGAATGGTGAGGTCGAGCTGAATGTCCTGGTGGCTGTCGAAGCTGGAAATGGTGTGGCGCGATGACTTGAGTCGCTTATATTCAGCGTAAATCTCGAAGTCGTCGTTGGGATTGAGTCCGGAAAACTGATAATGGCCCTGCGAATCGGAGATATGGGTGCGGACGTTATTCGTTTTTTTGTTCCGCAGGTAGACGATGCCATTCGGAATGGGAGTTTGTCTTCGATCCAAAACCAGGCCGTGAACGGAACGCAACTGCGAGCGATCGCGCTCACTCTGTGAATGCGCGGGAATTCCGGAAAGGGCGACGACGACGAAAACGAGCGCTACCGAAGACGCAATTTGAGCGGTTCTCACGCGGGCCTCCCTCAATTCAATCGTTCGGCAAACGGGGCTCGAATCGGCCTCAAGACATTAGATGTAAGTTCAGCGCAAAAGAGATGCAACGCGGCAGGCCGAAGCTATTCCTCGAGATCCTCCTCGCTCTCCTCTTCGTCGAGTAACCCCTCTTCGTCTTCGTCAGACTCGTCGCCATTCTCACCCGCGGCCTCGTCGTCGTCCTCGTCATCTTCGGAGATGACGTTGAGACGAACGGGTTGAATTTGCACGACCTCGAGTTCAGCGTCACACTCAACGCAGGTGAGAATTTCACCTTCTTCTACTTCGTCTTCGTCGAGGTCGATCTCAGCTTCACACTTGGGGCATCTCACCACGGCAAAATCTCCTTGGCAGCCAAATCACCACTCGTGAGCGTATTATATAACGCCGATGTCAAGCAATGCCGATGGAGCAAAGAGTCAATTCACAGAAACGCGGGAATATCCTGAGCGGCCGATCCTGGCGGCCGGCGGGGTGGTGATTCAGGATGGCCGAGTGCTGCTTACGCGGCGCGGGCAGCCGCCTCTGGAAGGGCGATGGTCGATTCCGGGTGGCATTGTGGAGCTGGGAGAGACGATTGCGGACGCCGTTGTGCGCGAATTGAAAGAAGAGACGGGGATACGCGTGCGCGTCCTGGAATTAATTGAGATTTACGAAAAAGTGGCACGCGATGAAATGGGCGCCGCGCAATATCACTTTGTCATTCTGGATTACGCGTGCGAATTCGTGGAAGGGACGGCGGTTGCCGGCGGCGACGCGACGGAGGTTATGTGGGCAACTGAGCAGCAGCTGGAGTCGCTGGGATTAACCGCAGCGGCGAAACGCGTGATTCAGAAAGCGTTCTCAGCCGTTCGCGGGCGATCCGCCGCGCACCAGGCTTAGTGCGCTGAACAGCTCAGCTTGCGGAGACGCTTGCCACACTGGCAGGAACGGCGCCGAAACGGCGGTCGCGTCCACGAAAGTCGCGGATGGCCAGTTCGAGATCGGCAGCAGTGAAATCGGGCCACATGCGGTCGGTGAAATACAGTTCCGCATAAGCGCATTCCCAGAGCAAAAAATCGCTAAGACGCTGCTCGCCGCCGGTGCGAATCAAGAGGTCCACGTCGCGCGAAGGCAAATCTTCCGGCGTATGCGTGACTTCGGCCAAGCGGCGCGAAAATTCGCGCTGCGTGACTTCGGTGCTGGAGACCATCCAGCACGCCGTGCGCAAGATGGCCTCGCGACCGGAATAATCGACGGCAATGCGAAGGTCGAGGCCCGTGTTTCCTGCAGTGGCTGATTCCGCGGATTCGACGGCGGAAAGCATAGTGCTAGGCAGGCGGTCGCGGCGTCCGATGGCGCTGATACGGACGTCGTGTTGTGATGCGTTCAGCGCTTCCGAGAAAAAGAATTTCTCGAGGAGACCAAAAAGAGCGCCGACTTCTTGCGGGTCGCGCTGCCAGTTGCTGGAGGAAAAGGCGAAAAGCGTCAAGGCGTCAATTCCAAAGGATGGAGCGGCGCGCACAATGCGACGCACGGCTTCAACGCCGGCGCGATGGCCGGCGGAACGCGACAAGCCGCGGGATTCGGCCCAGCGGCCATTGCCGTCCATAAGAATTGCGAGATGAATTTGCTTCGGCGGAACGATGTACAAAGTACTCTCTCTCATAAAGGGCCTCGGCAAAAAATTTTTGCTGCTCTAGCCTTCCCGTGTTGCGTGAATCAAAGCTTCCATGTGATCCAGATAACGTTCGAGCGCCTTGCGACCAGCGGCGGAAAGACGGTATTCGGTTTTCGGCAAGCGGCCGGCGAAGGATTTTGTGCAGGAAATGTAGCCGGCGTCCTCGAGCTTGCGGGCATGGACGCTCAGATTGCCGTCGGTGGCGCCGACGAGCTTCTTCAATGCATTGAAGGTGAGCGTATTGTTTACGGCGAGAGCGCTGACGATGCCGAGGCGCGTACGTTCGTGAATGATACGGTCGAGCGAAAGCGCGGAGTCTTCCGCGCCGCCGCGAAGGCGTTCAAATGAAGCGCGTTCTTTTTCCTGAGAACCGCGTTCCTGCGATGCGCGAACTGCTGCCGATTTAGCCACCGTAGTTCCTCGCAATGATGGCGCCAAAAATGATGTGGAAGCCACCGAAACCGACTCC
>JASHYE010000355.1 GCA_030043155.1 Candidatus Acidiferrales bacterium
TCGAGAATTTCGCCCTTCACGTCCACCGTGATTTTGCGCGAGAGGTCGCCGCTGGCCACAGCCGTCGTCACCTCGGCGATGTTGCGAACCTGACCAGTCAGGTTTCCGGCCATGGAATTTACGGAGTCGGTCAAATCCTTCCACGTGCCCGCGACGCCCGGCACGTCGGCCTGTCCTCCCAACCGTCCTTCCGTGCCGACTTCGCGCGCCACGCGCGTCACTTCCCCCGCGAACGCGTTCAACTGGTCCACCATCGTGTTGATGGTGTCTTTCAATTCGAGAATTTCCCCCTTCACGTCCACGGTGATTTTGCGCGAGAGGTCGCCGCTGGCCACAGCCGTCGTCACCTCGGCGATGTTGCGAACCTGACCAGTCAGGTTTCCGGCCATGGAATTTACGGAGTCGGTCAAATCCTTCCACGTGCCCGCGACGCCCGGCACGTCGGCTTGTCCTCCCAACCGTCCTTCCGTGCCAACTTCGCGCGCCACGCGCGTCACTTCGGCGGCAAACGAGCGCAACTGATCCACCATGGTGTTGATGGTTTCTTTCAGCAGCAGGATTTCGCCGCGCACGTCCACGGTGATTTTCTTCGAGAGGTCGCCGGTGGCAATTGCCGTCGAAACTTCCGCAATGTTGCGGACTTGCGCGGTCAAGTTGCTGGCCATGGAATTGACAGAGTCAGTGAGGTCTTTCCACGTGCCGGCGATGCCCGGAACGAGAGCCTGTCCGCCGAGTTTGCCATCTGTGCCCACTTCGCGCGCCACGCGCGTCACTTCGGATGCGAAGGCGCGCAACAGGTCCACCATCGTGTTGAGGGTGTCTTTCAGCTCGAGAATTTCGCCCTTCACATCCACTGTGATTTTGCGCGACAGGTCGCCGCGCGCCACGGCGGTAGCCACTTCCGCAATGTTTCGGACTTGGCCGGTGAGGTTGCTGGCCATGAAGTTGACCGAGTCGGTGAGGTCCTTCCATGTTCCGGCAACGCCAGGAACTACGGCCTGACCGCCGAGCTTGCCTTCCGTGCCCACTTCACGCGCCACGCGCGTCACTTCCCCTGCGAAAGCATTCAGCTGATCAACCATGGTGTTGATGGTGTTTTTCAGCTCGAGAATTTCGCCCTTCACGTCCACGGTGATTTTGCGCGACAGGTCGCCGCGCGCGACCGCAGTCGTGACTTCGGCAATGTTTCGAACTTGGCCGGTGAGGTTGCCGGCCATCGAGTTGACAGAGTCGGTAAGGTCTTTCCACGTGCCAGCGACGCCCGGGACGTTGGCCTGGCCTCCCAGGCGGCCCTCCGTGCCGACTTCGCGCGCCACGCGCGTCACTTCACCAGCGAACCGGTTCAGCTGATCCACCATGGTGTTAAGCGTTTCCTTCAGCTGGAGGATCTCCCCGCGAACGTCGACGGTAATTTTTCGCGAAAGATCGCCGGTCGCGATAGCTGTGGCGACCTCAGCGATATTGCGCACCTGGCCGGTCAGGTTGCTGGCCATGAAGTTCACGTTGTCGGTCAAATCTTTCCAAGTGCCGGCAACTCCGGGCACGTTGGCCTGACCGCCAAGACGTCCCTCTGTGCCGACTTCGCGCGCCACGCGCGTCACTTCGCCGGCGAAAGCGTTGAGCTGGTCGACCATCGTGTTGATGGTGTCTTTCAACTGATAAATCTCGCCCTTCACGTCGACGGTGATTTTCCGCGACAGGTCGCCGCGGGCGACAGCGGTGGTAACTTCGGCGATGTTCCGGACCTGAGCGGTAAGGTTGCCCGCCATGGCGTTCACGGAATCGGTCAAATCCTTCCAAGTGCCTGCGACGCCAGGAACGACGGCCTGGCCGCCGAGTTTGCCATCCGTGCCAACCTCGCGCGCCACGCGCGTCACTTCGGAAGCGAAGGAGCGCAACTGATCCACCATGGTGTTGATCGCTTCCTTCAACTGCAGAATCTCGCCGCGAACGTCGACTGTGATTTTCTTCGAGAGGTCGCCGGTAGCGATGGCGGTGGCCACTTCGGCGATGTTGCGGACTTGACCAGTGAGATTGCTGGCCATGGAGTTCACCGAATCGGTCAGATCCTTCCACGTACCGGCTACGCCAGGGACTACGGCCTGGCCGCCGAGTTTGCCATCCGTGCCAACTTCGCGCGCCACGCGCGTCACTTCAGCGGTGAAAACGCTCAACTGCTGAATCATCGTATTGACGATCATCGCCGAGCGCAGGAACTCGCCTTCGAGCGGCCGCCCTGCAACGTCCAGGCGCACAGTTTCCGCCAGATTGCCCTGCGCGACGGCGGCAATGGCGCGCGTCATCTCATTTGTAGGCCGCAGCAGGTCTTCGATGAGGGAGTTAACGGACACTTCCATCTCGCCCCATGCGCCATGCGAGCCGCGGAATTTGGCGTGCTCGCGCGTCCTGCCTTCTTTTCCGACGGCCTGGCCAACGCGCTTTAATTCCTGAGCCATCTGCTGGTTGGTAGAGACGATCTCGTTGAAAGTGTCCGCGACTTTTCCCGGAAGCTGGGTCCAGGAACCGGGAAGGCGGGCCGAGAAATCTCCGTCCCGCATGCTCTGCAGTGCGCTGAGAATCAGACCCAGATCGCCTTCTTGCGGATGGCCATTCGCTTTGGACGCGGTCTTTGAAAGTTGAGCTGCTTTTGCCGCCATCGGGCTGGATTCAGTTCGACTCATAGAAATCTCCAGAACAACTACTTGGCTTCAGACTTTGCTGCGGGCGTAGGGTTGAACTGGCCCTCACCACCGTTTCCCCCGTTCCACGAGAACGGCTTGCCCTGGAGAACTGCTGCCAGAGCGCTGAAGAGCGAGCGGGCTACTTGCGATTTCGTTACATAGGCGCTCGCGCCGGCCTCAAGAGCTGCGGAGAGCATTTGCGCGGAATCGTGCTGACTGAGGATTACAATTTTAGTGTCGGCTCGTTCATTGCGGATTAGGCGGGCAGCTTGGAGCCCGTCCATCTGGGGCATGCTTACGTCCATCACGATAATGTCCGGCCGCAATTCCTTGGCTCTCTCGACTGCCTCCAAGCCGTTTATGCACTCGCCGACAATATCGAATTCGCTGCGCGATTCGAGAAGGGAGCGAAGGCCCCTTCGAAAAATTTCATGGTCATCCACTATCAGAATGCGGGTGTGATCCATCCCTCACCGGCAGCAGGGTAGAAATCTGCAACAGCACTGCTACATGTGTTGTCACGCAGACTAAAGCGCAAGTGACGCCTCGAAAGTTCTATAGGAAAAGCAGGAGAAGCGCTATACGGGAAAACCCTTAGCTTGCCGGCGGGAAAGTACTTACAAGAAAGCTTGACAGGCGTAAACCTTGTTCCTGCTTTAGATTACGGGCGCTTCACCCTATGCTTAATTCGGGGTGGCGTAACTGAAACTTCGTCGAACTCTGATATCCGCGGGCAAGGCAAAGCAACCTGGCCTCACCGTATAGCTGGCCCAGAAAAGTAAGGCTGACGGGCGTATTGGGACCGCCATAGTTCCCGACCATTCCGTCAGGACCCTTGCGGGCTGGAGGAGCATCATCTCCGCGGAATCCGTTCGGCAAAATGAGGGCGGGATGGCCGGTCAGATTGGTGACGGTGAGTTGCTCGCCGTTTGTCGGCGCGACGATGACGTCATAGCCTTCTATCGCCTTCGCTACCCCCTGCATTGCCAAGAACTTGGCGCGGTTTGCCTGGACGTATTCGACAGCCGGGACAAAACGCGCCGAGCGGAACGTATTCGGCCATCCCCCCGGGCCTTGTTCGACCATCAGCTTGTCGCGACCGGAGCGGGTTAGCTCATCGAATGCTGCGGCCGCTTCAACGTTCAGGATGGTCACCATCGGCTGATAAGGCATTTTAGGGAACTCCACAGGCGTCATTTTCACGCCCATTCTGCCCAGTTCCGCAAGAGCCGCATCGTTGAATTTCTGGTCATATTCCGCCGCGGCGATGAATTGCTCTTTTTCGGCATCGGTGATTCCGCGGAAATTCTTTACGCGCTCTTCCAGGGCGGCGCGGTCGAACTTGAATTCGGATTCGAGGAAGCCAACGCGAAACTTGCGCCAATCCTGCTGCGAATCCCAATTGAAAGCGGCGGGCTGAACAGAGCGGTCTTGGCCGTCGGGACCCTGAATCACCTCGAGCACGAGCGCACAGTCTTCGACGGCGCGGCAAATGGGCCCGAGCTTGTCCTGGCTCCAGGAAAGCGCCATCGCGCCCGTGCGTGGCACGTGTCCAAAAGTCGGGCGCAGGCCCGTGCAGCCGCATCGCGTGCTCGGAGACGAAATTGATCCGAGCGTCTCGGAGCCAATCGCAAATCCTACGCAGCCTGCAGCCGTTGCGGAAGCAGGGCCGGCGGAGGAGCCGCTGGAACCCTGATCGGGGTTCCATGGATTGCGCGTCACGCCACCGAACCAATGATCGCCTTCCGCGAGAGCGCCGAGCGTAAGCTTCGCAAGCAACACTGCGCCCGCTGCATCCAAGCGCTTTACGACTGTTGCGTCGTCGTCGATCATTTGGTCTTTGTACGGAGCAGCGCCCCATGTGGTTGGATATCCCTTGACGGCGAGTAGGTCCTTCGCGCCCCAAGGAATGCCGTGCAGAGGCCCGCGATATTTCCCCGCTGCAATGTCGCGATCGGCTTCGCGAGCTTGCGCCAGAGCACGATCCTCGGTGAGCGTGATATAGAAAAGCAGCAGGGGGTTATAGCGTTTCAGGCGCGCCAGATACATTTGCGTCAAATTCGTCGAAGAAATTTTGTGTGACCGCAGCAGGTCGGCCAATTCGCGCACGGTGGCGAATGCCACATCTTCGATGTGTTTTGGAACGGCGCGACTCGGAAGCGAGGGTGACATCCGCATCGGACGCTTGGTTTTTTCAAATTTCGCGTCGCCCGAGACCAGCGGATCAAAAATCATTGCGGGCTGCACGCCATTCTCCATGTGCAGGTTGTAAATGTCTTCGTAGCCCTTCGCTGAATCCTGCAAATTGCGCAGCATCATTTCGCGGTCTTCGTCAGGAATCGGCACGTCCGCAATCACCGCGGCCTGGCTGATCATATCCACAGTGATTTTCTTCGGCTCGCCCTCGGCCATAGCCCAGAGCACGCCGGGGAAAAGCGTTCCGGCAAGACCGAGCTTGGAACAGGCGCTGAGAAAGCTGCGTCGATCAGTTGCGGGTATCTGCATCGGCTGGCCTCGGCGAGATCGCTGTGCGTTCAAAGCTGCGCGAATTGCTCGATGATCTCAGCGCGCATTTTCCAATCCCACACGCCGGGAGTCAAGAAAAACGCTGCACAACATTGCCTTGCTACGGCCTAGGAAATGTTTATTGAACTTCGTGTTGCACATCGTTTATTGCACTTCGATGGTCAGCGTGGCGGACTTTTTTTCGCCCTTATCATTAATGGCCGTGAGCGTATATGTCGTGGTCTTCTTTGGTTCAGTGGCGATGCAGCGGTTGAGCGAGACCCAGGTGGCTTCCGGCAATTTCGGCGTGATATCCACGGTCTTCGCGTTGGATACACCGTAGCAAATTTCAGTGGAATCGCCGCGATGAATCGCGCCCGGGGCGGCGTAAAAATTCATAATTTCAAAGCTGCTTCCGCCCATCGCCTCCGCCACTTCGCGCGCGTGCTCACGCTGTTTCTCTGCTGCTTTGGCTGCGATGTCCTGGTTTTCCTGCCAGCGCGAATAAAAAATCCCGCCAACAATCAGCGCGGCAATCACCACGATAATCCATGAAAACCTGAGCACATTTTTCAGATTAGCTTTATCTTCTGAGCTGTCCGACATCTGCCGCTCTCCTGCCGGGACTTACGTGTCGCGTGAACCTGAAATGTACCTAAGTCCCGCGTGCATCTTCACTGATATTTGATGCCCGTGGGACGGGCTTCGTGCGCACAGGAATTTTTGCCTGCTCGCCTTCCCAAAGACGAAATCCTCCGCGGAATGCGTTTGCGTTATCTCCGAGCTCGGCGCCGTTAGGCAGCTTTTTCAGTTTTTTTGCGTTGCCGCCGCCGATAACCACGTAATCCGGTTCGAGCGCCGCTTGCAAACACTTCACAATCTCCGTCACGTGGCGCCGCCATTTCTTCTTGCCTGAATGCTCGAGGCCGCGCAGCCCAATGTAATCTTCGTACGTCTTCCCTTTTTTATACGGCAAGTGCGCCAGCTCCATTGGTTGAACAATCCCATCAACCACCATTGCCGAGCCTAATCCGGTGCCAAGGCCAAGAAAAAGCATCCGTCCGCCGCGGTAACTGCCGAGCGCCTGCATTGCTGCGTCGTTAACGATCTTCACGGGGCGGTCAAAAGCCTTGCCGAAATTAAATCCCACCCAGCCACCACCCAGGTTCACTGGTTCATGCAGCGGTCTTCCCAAAACCACAGGACCAGGATAGCCCATCGAAACAACGTCATACTTCCAGCCTTTGGTCATGCTCTTCACGTCTTGAACCATCTTCGCAGGAGTCATATTCGGCCCCGAAACCATCTTTCGCGGTGTGCGCTGGCCGCTGGCCAGCACCTTGACGTGCGAGCCTCCGACATCGATGACCAGAATTTCCCGCCCTGCCTTTCGTTCTTTTGCCTCTTTCATTAAAGGTTTCCGCCCCCTTTGAGCATGCGAACCTGAGAAACCGAAGGGGAAATTATGAACCCGCAATCCCCGCCGGAAAAGGCGTTTCGGCTGGTCGGCAGAGCCCGCTACCATTCCCAGGCGCGTTATGCTAGGGTATCCGCCAGCCTTCGATCATCCTTATCTTGCAGGGAAAATCGATCGAAAGCCGCGACTCCCCTGGGGCAAGTTTGGGTCGTCTGCCGATCGGAACTTCAGCGCGAATTCTAAAGGGACAATTGACTATTGTTATGCGGGCTACTCTAAACTATTGAAAAGGCCGGGCATACCCATTTCGTGGACCACTCAGGAATATTAGAAGAATACGCGATGCGCAGGAAAGATAATGCGGGGGTTCAAAAGAACTCTCCTGCAGCAACTGAGGCTGGCTTGGCCTACTGGGTCCCTCGCGTTCTCAAGCAGCGAAAGAAAGCAGCCCAGGACTTATCGCCCGACAACGTTCACGATTTGCGCACGGCCTTACGACGTTGTCTTTCCGTTGAGGACGCTCTCTCACGATTTGATCCTCACCCGGACTGGAAGAAAATGAAGCGCGCGGCGAAAAAGCTGCTCAAGAGCCTGGGTGGACTGCGCGACTCCGACGTCCTTCTCGAGTGGCTCGAAAAGCTCGAAATTGCCAAGGATAAAACCAGCCTCGCGCTTCGCAATTCCGTTACAGCCGAACGGGACACCTTTAAGCAGGAAGCAATTGACGCCCTCAATGCTTTCGATCAGCAAAAATGGAAATCCTGGGCCGCGCAATTGACTCCGCGCTCGGATTCCTTCTTGCCCGATGGGCCGGAATTGCGGTACGTCGCACTGGAACAGTGGCAGGAAGCGTATCAGCGCCACCGTTTCGCTATGCGTAGCCGCTCGAAAATTGCTTATCACCGCACCCGCGTGGCTCTGAAGAAGCTGCGATACACCGCGGAAAATTTCTTGCCATTGTTGCAAGCAAAGTGGGGCGCGCAAGCAAAGGAATTGCAGAATCTGCTCGGAGAAATTCACGATCTCGATGTGCTTTGGGGCAAGCTCGTCGCGCTAAAGCCCGCAGTCAACCAGGAAGCAAAAGCTGCGTGGAAATCGGCGATCAATAACGAACGGAAAAAGCGTTTAAAGAAGTACACCTCAGAAACGTGCGGCAAAAATTCTCTTTGGTGCGCGTGGCGGGAAACGTTGCCAAGTGGCGTGGACCAGGAAAAAGCCGTCTTGGCGGAGCTCGCCGCATGGTCCCGCTTTCGTACGCCGGAATTCGTTCACCAGCAGCGCGTCGCAGCTCTCTCAGCCGATTTGTTCGATGCGCTCGATGCAGCCGGGTTCACCGTTGGGCTGGCAACCAACCGGGCCCGCTATATTGTCCAGGCCGCCGCTCTCCTTGAGGATTCCGGGCGAGTCGAAGGCGATAAGCGCCATCACAAGAGCTCCTACCGTTTGATCCGCAAACTTTCGCTGCCGCTTGGATGGAAACCCGCGGAACTGCAATTAATGGCCGTGGTCGCACGGTATCATCGCAAGGCGCTGCCGCAGGCGAAGCACAAGGAGTTCAGCGGACTTCCATCGGCCCTTCAGCAGGCAACGCTGCTGCTTGCGGGAATTCTGCGCCTCGCGAATGCTTTTGAACAGGCGCCCAACGTTATTCGCAAAATCCATGTGGACGTTACTCTGGAAGGACTGATGATTCGCGCCTACGGCTTCGATGGCGAGGAACCGCTGCTCTCAAAGCTTGCCACCGCAAAGCACCTGCTCGAAATCGCCTGCCGACGCGCGATCGTTGTCACTCCAGGGGCGGCCGGCGCACCGCTTCGCGTGCTCGAAGGAAAGCAGCCAAGGGAAAAAACAAGCGCAGCGTAGTTTTCCCGCGGCATTCAATCCCCCAAAAAGCGCAAAGCTCTCGCCGAATAAATCCCAACGATGGTTCCGTGTGGCGGAGAAAACGACTCAATCTCGACCGAACCGAGTCCCGCTTTCTTCAACGACGTGGCGGCCGTGTGAGATCCAATCGCGAAAGCAATCACTTCGTCCAGATTTGGCGCGTGCCCTACACATAAAACTTCTTCAGCCTTCAGCCCAGAAAGTTCATCAAATAAATCACTGGGCTTGCCATCCGGCTTCAACGCATCAATTTGCCGCAATTTTTTCACCGGATAACCGAAAGCTTCGCAGGCGATCTCCGCCGTCTGCACAGCGCGCAGAAGAGGGCTCGTCAAGATTACATTCGGCTTAAGCCCCAGCGCCCGCAAGCCTTGTGCCGCCGCCTGGGTCTTGGCGATGCCCTTTGGAGTCAAAAAGCGATCGTGTTCTGAGGGGCAGGCAGGATCTTCGCGGTCAATGGCGATTCCGTGGCGGAACAAGTGCAGTATCATCTTGGATTGATCCTCCCCGGCACGGCCACGAGATGCAAGCCGCTACCCAGCCAATGATTTCACGCTGCGCGTTGCGAACGAGACAGGCTGCCGTTCCGCCGCTGTCTTACGCGCAAACGGCCAAAGCTCACGCGGCAGCCGAACTCCTGCTCAAATAATCTGGCAGCCCTGCGGAGGATACGAAGTCGCAGTGGCGAGCCATTCGCGGGATTGGCACGAATGCGAACCTGCTTGCGTCGCACCTCCACGCGAACATCCTTCAGCAGTGGCTGCCCCTCTCCGTTTAGAGCGATCGCGATGCGCAAAATCCCTGCCAAACCACAAACTTGATGTCGCTGTCGCGTGCTGAGAGAGGCATAGAGCTTGTGCGAAACATCGGGATCCACGTCACTCTGATACCGAATCAGGCATGCGGCCATGCGACGATCTGTTTCGGTGAGTCCCGCAATTTCCGTGTGGCGCATAATGTACTCGCCGTGTTTATGCGAAGAACGCACCCCGATGACACACCCAATTTCGTGCAACATCGCTGCGATTTCGAGTGGCAAACGCAGGTGATTTGGGAGACGGCGCGCCGGCGCGATTTCATCAAACAGCTCCGCTGCCAGTTTACGCACGTGCTCCGCATGTGTTACGTCACAATGAAAACGCAAGGCGACGCGGCGCACCTCACGCAGCAAAGGCCGGAAACGAGCGGCATACGCCTCTGGCGATATCGCCGCGAAATGCGCTGTGCCCAAGTCCCATAAAATACCTTCCTTCACGCCGACGCCAGGCACAAGCATAGTTCGCAACTTCAGATGCCGCGACAGCGCACTGAATACAATTGCCGCCACTCCCAGAACTTCGGCCCGGTCGCGCCGCACACGGAATTCCTCCATGCGCTCGTCAATGTCCAAACTCAGGATGCTCCACAGCCGCTCACGAAGGAGCCGCAAATTGATCGAGGGAATTCCGTTCAGCGCCGGCCCAGGGAAAATGCGAGCGAACGCTTCCGCATTCCCTCCGGATCCCGCCGCGACGCCACCCGAAACACTCGGAACATTCGGGCAAATACTCTGAAGGTGCGAAAGAATGCGATGCTCCACGCGTTCGCACTGCTCTTCTGTGAACGCTCCGCCAATTCGCAGCATCTCCATCAATCGCACCGTTCCCAGTGGCAGCGCCATGGCTTCTTCCAGCTTGCGTTTACGAAGCAAGCTGATCTCTAGGCTTCCTCCGCCGAGATCAACAATCCATCGGGGCGATACTTTTTCTCCGACCGCTTTGAGGATCGCCAGGCGCACAAGCCGCGACTCCTCAGCGGAGCCGATGACTTCCAGCGTGATCCCTGAGTCACGGCGAATTCGACGCAAAAGCGCATCGCGGTTTTTTGCCTCGCGCGCCGCGCTGGTCGCTACCGCCCTGTACTGCTGAATTTGATACCCATCCAGCAGCCGTCGAAATCTTCGAAACGCCCGAGCCGCTTCCTTTATGGTGAGCCGGCTCAATCGCCGAACCGTAAACACGCGATGGCCCAGTCGCACGGATTCGCGCACCGAATCCACGATTTCAATCTCTGATGACGATCTCGCCTCTGCGACGGCCATACGGATCCCATTGGATCCTGCGTCAATCGCGGCGATGCGAAAGGAGCCAGCCAACTTATTGCCAGAGGTGAACCAGGGCATGCGAGGGCTTGTATCGGATGTTTTTGATACCCAGGTAAGAAGCAATGCGTTTTCGCAAGTCCGCATTCACGGTACGAATCGGATTTTCGCCGTTCAGAGTGGTAAATCCGTGATGCTTTGCGAGTGCAACAAATTCCTTGCGAATCATGGTTTGATAGCTGATGAACGAATCATAGAGGTCATCCGAGAGGTGGAGATCGCGCCCGGCTTCCCAGAAGCTGATCGCCGGTGATTTCTGAAATTCCCGTTCAAAAGAAATTTGCGGGCGCACGTTGAGGAAAAAGGTCAAATCCGGAGGAAGCGCCAAGTCGTAAATTCGGTGCAAGTAACCATGATCGAGCCCACGAACTGCCGCACGCACAATCAACGTGTAATAGTAACGGTCCGCCAAAACAATCATTCCAGAACGGAGAGCCGGCAGAATCCGGTTCTCGAGCTGATCGAAAAAATCCGTTGCATACATCAGAGCCAGCGTATAGCGAGTGACGGAATTCTTTGCCAGTAAACTGTCAATATCCTTCGCAATCAAAAATGAACGCCGGAGTCCCATCGTCTGCACGGCGAATCCCTGAGATTCGAGCCATTCCGTGAGTAAGGCGATTTGCGTCGAGCGTCCCGAACCGTCCGTGCCCTCCAGGACCATTAAGTGTCCGCTCAGCTCACTGCGGTCACGTGTTGGCAGCCCGACGGCCACGCGCGCTGCCGCCGTGTCCGTCGTCCAGGAATCTGCCTCGCTTGGGGCCGCCGCCGCGCTCCTGACGGATTTGGGCTCGTCGCTCTCTGTCTCTGTAGCTCGTTCGGCTGGGTCGTTCATCCTCTAGCTTCCATTCTTGAATCGTTTTAGTTCAATGTGCCCGCCCACAACGTCGCGCATTTTCTGTTGCAGCTGGTGCACCGG
>JASHYE010000356.1 GCA_030043155.1 Candidatus Acidiferrales bacterium
CGTCCTGATTGGCGATACTTTTTACCTCAGTGGACACATCGGCCTGGATCCCGCGACTCGGAAACCGCCCTCCGATGCCGAGCAGGAAGCGCGAATGATGCTGGATGCATTCCGCGAAACGCTCGCGCGCGCCAATCTCACAATGAACGATTTGGGTTACGTGCAAATATTTTGCTCGGACGTCTCGCTTTTCGAAAAATTCAATTCCGTCTACCGGACGTATTTCTCGGAGCCGTTCCCCGCGCGTGCGTTAATAGGCTCCGGCCCTCTTCTCTTTGGCGCACGATTTGAGATTCAGGGCATCGCAGTAAAGCCCGCAACACCGCACGCCAACCGGCGCCGCTGAATCTCCAGCCTGCGAGGCGAAGTCTAAGCCAGCCAATTTGTCTTTTTTGGGCAGCGCGTCACGCTGGCGATTTTCTGAGGCGCAATCCTAAGATTTTAGAATTCGCGCGAGGCGAATCATGCGAATTCAAGATGCCGATACGCCGGAATTCGTCGAGCTTGTTCGGGCGCTTTTCCGCGAGTATGAATCCACGTTGAACGTGAATTTGTGCTTCCAGGGATTTGAGAACGAGCTGACGAATCTTCCCGGCGAATATGCGCGGCCGAGCGGACGATTGCTCATCGCGTTCGAGGGAGATGAAGCGGCGGGCTGCGGCGCGTTCCGAAAATTGGAGAATGACATTTGTGAAATGAAACGGCTGTTCGTGAAACCGACACATCAAGGCAAAGCGATTGGTTCGGCTTTGGCGCGGGCACTGATTCAAGACGCGCAAGCGGCTGGCTATGCGCGAATGCGCCTCGACACAATGCCGACGATGCAAAAGGCCATCGCGCTGTACCGTTCGCTGGGTTTCCAGGAAATTGCGGCGTACCGCTTCAATCCCGTCCCAGGCTCGCTGTTTTTTGAGCTGCTGCTTTCGAAAGCGAATCTCTCGCAGAAGCTATGAAGATTGCAATTTAGAGGACGGCGCTTCGGGTGCCATTTCTGTGTGCGTGGCTGCCGCGCTCGCGCCGGAGAATCTTCCCAGCAGAAATGCAGCGAGACCTGCGATTAATCCGCCGCTGATGATTACAGCTTCCCACGCGAGCCCTACCGCCGCAGTTTTCACTGCGGGCGCGCCGAACGGAATCAGCAGGACCACCAATGCTGCTTCTCGCACGCCGATGCCGCCCTGCGTGATAGGAATCACCGCGCAGAATTTCGCAAGCGGCCAGGCGAAAAGCCACGCGCGAAACAGCAGGTGCAGGTCCGTGGCGGCGGCTGCTCGCGATGTCAGCCAGATGAAACTCCCTTGAGCAAATATCCCCAGGCACAGAGCTGCGGCTACTCTCTGCGGCTTTCCTCGCATGGAGCGGGCCGCGCGTCGCAAACGGATTATGTGGCGCCGCAGGCCAAAGCGTATTTTTCGCGCCGGGAACCACAAAATTAACGGCGCAGTCAAAATGCCTGCCACAATCAGCGCAATACCGCCTATAAGAAAAATGTGTCGCGCCTGAGTAGGCAAAGTTCCAGGAATGAGCGCGGCGCCCAGCGCGGCGAGAAGCACGAGCGCAGCGAAGTCGAGGCTTCGGTCAATCATGCCGCCCAGAACGATTCCCGCCTTGCTCTTGCCCATGCGGAAGGCCATGGCAGCGCGCACGACGTCTCCGCCGACGATTGAGGGGAGAAAAAGAGTGCTGAAGAGTCCCGAGAAGTAGCAGCGGGCGGCTTGCCGGAAAGTAAGGCGTGCGCCCGCCAGATTCACCATCATGCGCCATTTCGTAATGGCGATTACATGCGCGCATAAATAAGCGACGATAAGCATCATCCACAAATGCGGCGGCAGGCGGCGCAATGTCTGCCAGACTTCCGCAAGCGGAAGAAAGCGGAACAGGACAAGCAGCGTAATCGCGCTGCCGCCGATTCGCAGCAGTAAACTGAGCCACGGATGACGAGCGAGTATATTTCCGTTTGCAGGCAGCGCGTCGGGCATTCGGATGGAACTCAAGAAGATATTATGCCTGCATCAACGATGCAGGTGCTTCTGTGCGCGTTCGCAGATACCTTGGAGTTACTTAAGATCGGCATGGCCGAACTGCAAAAGCAGATTCCCTGCCTGCGCAGGCAGGCTCGTCATCCCAAATTGATACTATTGGGGTTCCTCGGAATGACGGCTAAATGCGGCCGTCAATTTTTCTTCCAGTAGGAGGCGATCGCAGCGTAGTCGACGTCGGCTTTTGCGCGGCGCTTCACGGCAGAGTATGCCTGATATGCCGCCGCGCCTGCCGGAAGCTCGATTCCGTTTTCTTTCGCGAGTTCCATTGCCAGCCGGATGTCCTTGTGCATTAAGCGCAGTGGAAAGCTCGGCGTGAAGTCGCGCTTCAGAATTACGGGAGCTTTCACATCGAGGACTGGCGCGCGCCCCATACTCGATTGCAGAACCTCAATCAGCTTCGTTGGTTCGACGCCGGAGCTCGTAACGAGCTCGAGACCCTCCGCGAGCGCTTCAACCTCGAGAGCGAGGATCAGATTCATGGCAAGCTTTACGGTTTGACCCGCGCCGTTCGGCCCAAGCAAAAAGAAACGCTTACCGAGGGCCTGAAAAACTGGTCCCACGCGCTCAAGCGTCTCTTTTTTGCCGCCAATCATGAATACCAATTCGCCCTTTTCCGCTCCCCATGTGCCGCCGGTGACAGGCGCGTCGAGAAAATCAATCGATTTCTGCGCGCACGCTTGAGCAACTTTTCGCGCGAGCGCGGGCGAAACAGTGCTTGAATCGATCAGCGCGCTACCCTTCTTTAGGCCGGCCAAAGCTCCGTCTTTTCCCCACAGGACCTCTTCAAGCGCCGGAGGATCGCTGACAATCGTGAGCAAGACATCGCATTGCGAAGCGACATCCTCCGGCGATTTGCCAAACAGCGCGCCTTCATCGACGAGCCGGCGCGCCTTTTCCGCGGTCCGGTTCCAGACCACCAGCGGAAATCCTGCTTTGAGCAAGTTAGCGCCCATCGGCGCACCCATCAACCCAAGCCCGATCAATCCCACGCGCGGTTTCATGCCTCCTCCTGAACAACGTTCTGATTCGTGGCGGGACAAATATTAGCGGCAAATGCGCGGAAAACGAAACTGAGAAGGAGGAGGAAGGAAAGAAGATTCCGATCAGACGGCCGGCGCGGTTTCAGGTTTCTGGAAAACTTCACGAATGCGCAGGAGGGCGGAGTAAGGAATCGCAATGCGCAGCGTGTTTTCGCGCCCCGATTGCGTGA
>JASHYE010000045.1 GCA_030043155.1 Candidatus Acidiferrales bacterium
AATATCGGCGAATACACCGCTTTGCCTCACGGATCAAGAACGCCGCAAACCATCCGCGAAGGCACGATCATCATGCTCGACGATGGGTGCAAGGTGGAAGGGTTTACTTCGGATATCACTCGGACGTTTGTGCTGGGCAAGCCGACCGACAAGATGGTGAGGGTCTTTAATATCGTCCACGAAGCGCAGCAAGCTG
The DNA here is from genome assembly GCA_030043155.1 of Candidatus Acidiferrales bacterium. The sequence continues at coordinate 197 of JASHYE010000045.1, forward strand.
CTTTGAAAGCCGCAAAGCCGGGCATGGTGACGGGAACGGTTGACGCGGCCGCCCGCAAAGTCATCGTCGACGCCGGCTACGGCCCGGGCTTCAAGTACTTCACCCATCGCGTCGGTCATGGCTTGGGCATGGATATGCACGAATGGCCTTACCTGGTCGACAACAATATGTGGGGCTCGCCGCTGCATCCGGTGCTGCGAGCGAATATGACCACCAGCGACGAGCCGGGCATCTACATCCCCGGAGAATTTGGAATTCGGCTCGAAGATGACTTGCACGTAACCGAAGATGGCGCGGAACTGCTGACTCCGCCGAGCCTGTCACTCGAAGATCCGTTTGGTTCTTGAGAAAGTCCCAGTCGGAGCGAACGAAGCCAGCGCAACGGCGGCCCCGTGCTGTTTCACAATCTGGGTCGGCCTCCGAGGCACTCACTTCCGGCGTTGTTCACCGGTCTTCGCTCTGCTAATCTTTTCTACGCAGTTCACGCGGAGAGGTGTCTGAGCGGTTGAAAGAGCCCGCCTCGAAAGCGGGTAGGCTGGCAAAACCGGCCTCGTGGGTTCAAATCCCACCCTCTCCGCCATTTCTTTGTTTTCATTGGGTTAGGGTTCTTCCTAAGACGCTGCCCCAAGACATTCTCAAATTCGGCTGAAAGTCGCGCTCGCGTGGTATTCGGCATAGAGAGGAACCCAGCCATGGGAATTTCAAGGTGCACGCTGTACAAGTATGCCAAGGCCAATGGCACCTGCCGCTACTGCAAAAGCAGGGCGTCTCCACATTTACGACGGGCCTGAACACCAGCTAACGCTGAACGGTGACCCTTCGCCCGTTGGCCACAGCTGTTATGCCTTCACGAACTCAACATCCAGGCTGATTGTGACATCGTCGCCGACAAGAATCCCGCCGGTCTCAAGGGCAGCATTCCAGGTCAAGCCGAAATCCTTTCGATTGATCTTTGTGGTTGCCGATATGGCCACCCGCGTATTGCCCCAAGGATCTTTGGTAGGCGGCGTCGGCCCCTCCACTTGAAAGCTGACCCTGCGGGTGACGCCGTGGATGGTTAAGTCGCCTTCGACGGACAATTCTCCGACTTTGACGATGCCGATATTCGTGGATTTGAATTTCAGGGTAGGAAACTTCTCCACATCAAAGAAATCGGCGCTCTTAAGGTGAGCGTCACGCTGCTCGTCGCGGGTTTCGATCGAGGCTGCTTCGATGGTGGCCTCGACGCGTGAATCTGCCAGCTTGGATTCATCCAGGGTCAACACTCCCGAAACCTTCGAGAAGTGGCCTTTCACGCTGGCGATCATCATATGCTTGACCTTAAACTCAGCCATCGTGTGAGCTGGGTCGATGTTCCAAGTCGTGATCGAAGCTTGCGGTTGAGCTGTTGTCGCGCTCATTGTGTCATCTCCTTTCGTCCTTGTTTGAAGTGGCTCCTTAAATCCGTTCATTCCCTTTTGATGCGTTGCCACGATATTCGTTGCAACATATAGCGTACAGTTATCCCGCTGCCAACCGGGCGGCAGCCAAAAGCTCCCTCAGAGCCCGCAGGCGTTCCGTTCCAAGGTGGCCGAGCTGCTTATTGTGGATCTTCCGGACAGGCTCATCCAGGCGCTGCACAATTTTGCGACCTTCCCGCGTAATCCGCGCCAGTACCATGCGCCGGTCACGGCTTTCGCGCGCGCGGGAAATAAGGCCGCGTTTTTCCATGCGGTCAAGAAGACGGGTCATATCCGGATCGCGCGTAATCATACGGCCCGCAATCTCCCCGCAGGGCAGTCCTTCGGGTGCTCCTCTCAGAATACGCAGGACATTGTATTGAGCGGGCGAGAGATCCTCGGCCTTCAGAACTCCGATCGCTCCGCGCGTCAGCACATCGGCAGTGCGAAGTAAATCCAGGAACAGCGCCTCTTCGGGGGTGCCCATGCGCCGCATTTTGCTTGATTCCGTCATAGTAATAACGATACTCGTTGCAACGACTATTGTCAAGACACATTGTGTCACAGCTTGCCGGCCTTGGCGACCGCGACCCGACCCAAGCGCACGAACTGTTCCCGAAGCGATTAGCCAACGAGTATTCACTCACGAAAATTACACACGGCAACGAGCGGGCTTAGGATTGCTGATTCGTTTTGATCGCACACGCATCAAAGAAAAACGTGGGCATCGCTGACAGTAGAGAAAATTCAGCGCAATCTTCACCGGATAGTTCCGTGCGCCCGAGTGCATTTGCGGCGCCGCCGGCTGACGAACTCTGGAAGCCGAGCGTAAATCCATGGTTGATTGCTGTAGTAGTTGCCATGGCCGCTTTCATGGAGGTGTTGGATACAAGTATTGCCAACGTGGCGCTGCCCTATATGGCTGGGGGCTTGGGCGCCAGCAACGATCAGAGCACCTGGGTATTGACCTCCTACCTGGTTTCAAACGCCATTGTGCTGCCGATCAGCGGGTGGTTCGCAAATGTATTCGGGCGCAAGCGATTCTTCATGATGTGTCTTACGATCTTCACGGTCAGTTCACTTCTCTGCGGAATCGCACCGAGTCTCGGAACACTCATACTATTTCGCGTTTTGCAGGGTGCTGGCGGTGGTGGGCTTCAACCGTTGGCACAAGCAATCCTAGCCGATAGCTTCCCGCCAGAGAAGCGTGGACTTGCATTTGCTCTCTATGGAATCACGGCCGTCATCGCGCCCACAATCGGCCCCACTCTTGGAGGATGGATCACCGATAATTACAGCTGGCGCTGGATTTTCTTTATCAATTTGCCGGTAGGCATTCTGACGCTGTTTCTGGTTTTTCGGCTTTTGGAAGATCCACCGTGGGTGAAACGGGCCAAGGGAGCAGGCATACGAATCGACTACATCGGCGTTGGCCTGCTTACGCTCGGCGTTGGCGCTCTGCAGGTCGTGCTCGACAAAGGACAAGAGGATGATTGGTTCGGTTCACATTTCATTGCCACGCTGGCCATCATTGCTGCCATATGCCTTATTTCACTTGTTATTTGGGAATGGTTCCAAAAAACACCCATCATCGACATACATCTCTTCAAGAACGTGAACTTTCTCGGCGCCAACTTCATGATGTTTGTACTTGGGATCATGCTTTTCTCGAGTCTTGTCATGATGCCGCAATATCTTCAGACGCTCGTGGGCTACACGGCAGAGTCGGCGGGCCTGGTGCTTTCGGGCGGCGGCTTGATACTGCTGTTCCTCATGCCTATTGCGGGCACGCTTGCGTCCAAAGTACAAGCGCGATATATCATCGCCTTTGGCTGGCTAACGCTCAGCCTAGCCATGTACTATTCGACGCAGCATCTGGACCTGGGTATCAGCTTTGGGGAAGCCAGCTGGATGCGAGTATTGCAGGTGTTTGGCCTTGGTTTCCTGTTCGTTCCCATTAATCTTGCTTCGTATGTAGGAATGCCGGCCGAGAAAAGTGGAAATGTCGCCGGGCTAATCAACTTTATGCGCAACATTGGATCGAGCATTGGAACATCGATGGTCACGACGCTCATTGCTCGCCGGGCGCAATTCCATCAGGTCTATTTGGTCGCGCACACTACGAGCGCTGACGCGCCCTTTACTCAGGCGGTCCAAAGTCTAGCCACACGTCTGACAGTGTTGGGACTCGCCGCCTCTCGCGCAACAAGCCAAGCGTATGATCGTTTATATAACGCTGTGATTGGCCAAGCTACGACCTTGGCCTACATCGACACGTTTTGGGTTTTGTGCATAGGGGCCGGAATTATGTTTGTGCTGTCCTTTGCGTTACGAAAAAATAAACCGGGCGCTGGAGGAGAAGCAGCAGTCGGATAGGTGAGTGGGCGAAAATCTTGGCCTAGGGAGTGACTTATGGCAGTGCGAGTAATCACTCTGGAGCGGGAGTACGGCAGCGGAGGTGGCGACATTGCTGCGAAGCTCGCGGCACGGCTCGGCTGGAAACTTTGGGACCAATTGCTGACTGAGGAAATCGCCCGTCGGATGGATTGCGATTGCCGTGCTGTCGAAGAGCATGAAGAGAAAAGGGACCCTATCCACTACCGGCTGCTCAAGGCTTTCATGAAGGGCAGCTTTGAAGGAAGTTTGAACGCGCCCCGGCTCAGGCTGGTGGATACGGAGTGTGTACGCGAAGTCGTGCAGAAAATGTTGCCGGAGATCGCGGATGAAGGCAGTTGCGTCATCGTAGGAAGGGGTTCAGCTTTCTATCTCGGCAAGCGGCCGGACACCTTTCACGTTTTCGTTTATGCGCCGTTTGAAGATCGCGTACGCCGGTTGCGATCCACAGGAAAAAACGAGAAAGAAGCGACCGAGCTGGCCGAGACCGTGGACCGCGACCGCGCCGACTTCATCAAGCGGTATTTCGACGTTGACTGGCCCGGAAGGCATCGTTTTCACATGATGGTCAATTCCGGTATGGGTGAGGAAGTGGCTGTCCAGATTATCCTCGACGCCCTTGCCGAGTATG
>JASHYE010000357.1 GCA_030043155.1 Candidatus Acidiferrales bacterium
CGACGCAGCGCTTTATAGCTTTCGGAAAATTCCATTCGCGTGTTCGTATCTGCCGGGAAAGATCAATGTAAACGTGATCATTGTGGCTTCGGCATTTGTGCTCGCCCCGGTGCTTGAAATTGCGGTAACGCTAGAGCAGGAAGCTTTGCGAAAGCCCAGCACGATGATTGAGATGATCGTGCTGGTGGCCGCGACGGTGGCAACGGTGCGATGGGCAACACAACGTGCGAGGTCACAAGAGGAACAGCTGCAGTTCGAGGAGGTTGATTCGGCGGTGATGGAACTGGGTCTGTATCGCGACGGTATGGTGCTGGGAAGCAGAATGGAGAAATGAATTCACATACCTGCACGGCCCTCAGCGATGGGAGGAACCTGCTGCGGCGGGGCCGTTCGCATTTACTGATGCCGGTGAAGATGCAGCGTTGAAAACATCGTGAATCGCGGAGACGATAGTGTCGGGGCGTTCAAATGGAATCATGTGGTCGCTATCGGGGACAATTATCTGGCGGCCGCGCGTAGAGAGATGAGCTTCGCGAACCTGAAGATCGTTGCGCCAGATGTTTTCAAAATCGTCGAAGTCTTTCTTGGGAAATCCTGCTGGAAAGGCCGAAGCGTCGGGGTTTTTCCCTGCGGTGAGAACGACCAGAGGCTTGTCGCCGAGGTTTCCCGAGGAGCGGACCTCGTCAGCACTGATGCCGCCGAAGGAAGCCAATTCCGAACTGGTTGCGCTGAGGAATTTTGTTTGGAGTTGGAGATAGCGAAGCTCCTCGAGAAAATCGCGCGACAAATAAGATGTGCTTGAAACGTTGGAAGTGAGACGGGCAATCCCGAGATCAATCAGCGCAGGAGCGAGAAACGCTTGCCATTTTGCGGATGCTTCCTCTCTCTTCTGGAAGGCAATCATTGCTGGCGGCATTCGGCTGATTTGATCCTCGTGGGAAGCGTCGACGAGGACCATCCCCACAACTTCGCCCGGGTATGCGCCGTTGTAAACGCGGACGTTGAAGCCGCCGAAGGAGTGCCCCACGAGAATGTACGGCGGCTTTTCACCGGCAGCGGCGAGCAGGGCATGAAGCTCCTTCACAATTTCGGCGCTGGTGCGGGGCATGGGCCCAGGCGTGCTCCAGCCGTAACCGGCACGGTCATAGGAGCAGACGCGCGTGAATTTTGCGACCTGCGGCTGAACGAATTTCCAGCCGATGGCGGGAACGCCGAGGCCACTATCCAAAATAACGGTGGGCGAGCCGCTGCCTGAGCAGTCGATATTAAGGGAAACGTTCGAAAACTCTGGCCCGAGCGAAAAAGATTTGCCCTGCTGCGGGAAGCGGCGGGCGTCGGCACGCTGCTCGATCAATCGATAGCTGACTCCTGTGATTGCTAGGAGAATGATGAGTGCAAGCCCGCTGAGAAGAATGCGTTTGAGCCAGCGCTTCAAGCCGGCACTGCGACGCGGAGGAATTGGCGAGGCCGAACCTGCGACAGTGGCAGTTGGCATGTTGTGCTCCTGTTTGAGGCGCATCTTACACCGTTTTTGGCAGACAGCAAGCATCGTAACCACAAACAACAGCAAGTGAAGCCTGACTGAAAACAAATACCCACATCTGCTGAAAAAAGAATTGCAGGACTCCATTCGCGCGGAATAAGATGACGCCCGCCGAAGAATGCTCGTCGACGCGAAGGCGGTGACCGGATGGCTGTTTCCTCGGGGCAGGCGGGGCTGCGGAACATCGAAGCGGCTGGGCGGCTGGGAGCAACGCAGAGGCGGGATTGGTGGTGGGTGCAGCCGCTGCTGGTTTTTATCGGGCTGGGAATTTTTGTGGTATGGGCGACGTTCCGCGCATTCGAGGGACGATTCTACGAATGGGGACCGTACCTCTCGCCGTTTTATTCTCCGTTGATTGATCCCGAACATCACTGGTGGCCGTGGTCTCCCGCTTTGCTGATTCTGATTGGGCCGCTGGGATTCCGCACGACGTGCTACTACTACCGCAAAGCCTATTATCGAGCGTATTTTCTGGACCCGCCGGCGTGCGCCGTGGGAGAGGCGCGGCACAATTACAGAGGCGAGACGAAATTTCCGCTGATTCTGCAGAACGTCCATCGATATTTTTTCTACTTGTCCTTTGTGTTTCTCGCGTTTTTATGGCGTGACGCGGTAAGAAGCTTCGATTGGAACGGGCATTTCGGAATCGGCATAGGTTCGATCGTGTTGCTGGTGAATATTATTTTGCTGACGACGTACACGTTTTCATGCCATTCGTGCCGGCACATGGTGGGCGGAAATTTGGATTGTTACTCCTGCGCGAAGTTCGGCGGGACGCGATTGGGCTTGTGGAAACGCGTAACCGCGCTCAATGAGCATCACATGCTGATCGCGTGGGTGAGCTTGACCGTGGTGGGTTTGACAGATTGGTATGTGCGAATGGTGGCGACAGGAGCGATTCGGGATATTCGGCTTTTCTGACGAAATAATGATTCTGCTATGAACGCAAAATTCGAAGTGCACGAACACGATGTGCTGGTGATTGGCGCTGGAGGCGCGGGATTGCGTGCGGCGATCGAGGCGCT
>JASHYE010000358.1 GCA_030043155.1 Candidatus Acidiferrales bacterium
CAAAAGCGCTCGACCGTTGCGCAGGTCATCAAGACGCTCACGGATAGCGGAGCAATGGAGCACAGCATCGTCGTTACAGCATCGGCCTCCGAACCTGCCACGATGCAGTACATTGCGCCATTCGCGGCGTGTGCGATGGGCGAATTTTTCCGCGATAACGGCAAACATGCCGTCTGCTTCTATGACGATCTTTCCAAGCACGCGCAGGCATATCGCGAAATTTCGTTGCTTCTTCGCCGACCGCCGGGGCGCGAAGCTTATCCGGGTGATGTGTTCTTCCTGCATTCACGTCTGCTGGAGCGCGCGGCGAAATTGAGCAAGGACCTTGGCGGGGGCTCGCTCTCGGCTCTTCCTGTGATTGAAACTCAGGCGGGCGACGTCTCGGCATACATTCCCACGAATGTGATTTCGATTACCGACGGCCAGATTTACCTCGAATCTGACCTCTTCAACATCGGCGTGCGGCCTGCGATTAACGCCGGCATTTCCGTCAGCCGCGTTGGCGGCAACGCGCAGATTAAGGCTATGCGCCAGGTGGCGGGTTCTCTTCGTTTGGATATGGCCCAGTTCCGCGAACTCGCTGCGTTTGCTCAATTTGGTTCTGAACTGGACAAAGCTACACAGGCGCAGCTTGGCCGAGGCCGCCGCCTGACGGAACTTCTGAAACAGGATCAATTCCAGCCGCTCCCCGTAGAAAAGCAGGTACTGGGAATCTTCGCCGGAACGAACGGATACACGGACGACATTCCCGTTGAAGATGTCAGGCGCTTTGAAAAGGGCCTGTACAGTTTCGTCGAGACAAATTACAGCGGCGTGCTCAAGACTCTGGCCGAGAAAAAAGCCATTGATGATAGCCTGCGCGCAGATATGAAAAAAGCAATCGAGGATTTTAAGCAGCGGTTTGCTTCCGACCGCAAGATGGCCGAGGCGGCGGCAAGCTGATTTTTATCCAGAAAAATTTCTAAATTCTATGCCAACTCTTCTCGATTATCGCCGGCGCGTCCGCTCTGTGAAAAACACACAGCAGATTACGCGCGCCATGAAATTTGTTTCGGCTGCGAAGTTGCGCCGCGCGCAGGAAGGCGTATTCCGCGCCCGGCCCTACGCAAAGGAAATTCGCCGCGTTCTGCAATCGGCCATGCAACGCACTACGGAAACGGAGAATTCGCTTCTGGAAAGCCGACCGGAGGAGCGCATTCTGGTCCTGGTCGTGACTTCGGACAAAGGTCTGGCCGGACCGTTCAGCACAAACGTTTTGCGCAGAGCTTTTGAATACCGCCGCAGCTTGCAGGGCAAAGAGGTGCAGGCAATTGCAGTCGGCCGTAAAGGCTTGGAAGGCTTGCGGAGGAGGAAATGGAAGTTAGCAGCCGAGTACGTTAACGTTTCCATGCATGTGGAGTTCCACCATGCAGAGGAAATCTCAAAACGCATCTCCGACTTGTACATTTCCAAAGAAGTGGACGCTGTTTACGCGATTTACAATGAATTCAAGAGCGTGGTCGTCCAAAAACTGCGCGTGGAGAAGCTGCTTCCACTGAATCGCGAATCGCTTGCCGGTGATTCCGGTGCCGTGCGCCAATCGAAGGGCGAGCGCGAAAAGGCCTCCTCGCAACAAGATTCTGACAAACTGGCTGAGGGCGTGGACTACATTTACGAAGAACCGCCTGAAGAGATCTTTGCCAAGCTTGTCCCGCGATACCTGGAAACCGAGGTATTTCGCATCCTGCTCGAATCCGCCGCAGCCGAGCACGCGGCTCGAATGACGGCAATGGACGCGGCAACGACCAATGCGGGAGAGCTGATCAGTTCCCTGACGCTCGATATGAACAAGATTCGTCAGGCGAGCATCACCAAGGAAATCATTGAAATCGTTAGCGGCGCCTCTTTCGCGGCGTCTTCATAAAACAGGAGAACCATTTGATGGCGGAGAATCAAGCAACTGCAACTAAGAACTTGAAGACGGGTCACGTCATCCAGGTGATTGGACCCGTTGTGGACGTGCAATTCGAAGAAGGCCATCTGCCACTTATTTATAGCGCGACACGGATCACGAGCGAAGGTTTTGATGTCGAGGAGTCAATCGACGTCATTGCCGAAGTCCAACAGCATCTCGGCGAGGGCCGAGTTCGTTGCGTCGCAATGAAGCCGACGGAAGGAATCGTTCGCGGCATGAAGGCCTATGATCTGGGTGAAGAGATTTCCGTTCCAGTCGGTCGCGGTACGCTGGGGCGCATTTTGAATGTGCTCGGCGAACCTGTTGATAAGCTAGGCGACGTGAAAGTGAAGGAGCACTGGCCGATTCACCGGCCCGCGCCTCCTCTCGATCAGCAATCCACTTCGCTCGAAATGTTCGAGACGGGAATCAAGGTTGTGGATCTGATGGAACCCTACCTCAAGGGCGGAAAAATCGGACTGTTCGGCGGCGCAGGCGTGGGCAAGACCGTGCTCATCATGGAACTGATCCATAACGTCGCAATGAAACACGGCGGTGTTTCGGTGTTTGCCGGAGTGGGCGAGCGAACTCGTGAAGGGAACGATCTCTGGCTGGAAATGACCGAGTCCGGTGTCGTCGTGCCGGGGAATTCCGAAAAATCGCGTGCCGCGCTGATCTACGGCCAGATGACGGAGCCGCCCGGCGCGCGCCTTCGCGTGGGACTAACTGGACTAACCGTAGCTGAGTACTTCCGCGATGCGGAAGGTCTCGACGTTCTGCTTTTCATCGATAACATTTTTCGGTTCGTTCAGGCAGGTTCCGAGGTTTCCGCGCTCCTGGGCCGCATGCCATCCGCCGTGGGATACCAGCCCAACCTCAATACCGAAATCGGCGAACTGGAAGAGCGAATCACGTCTACCAAGAAAGGCTCGATCACTTCTGTGCAGGCTGTATATGTACCTGCCGACGATTACACAGATCCGGCCCCGGCAGCAACGTTCGCGCATCTTGACGCGACGACAAACCTCAGCCGTCAAATCGTTGAATTGGGAATTTACCCAGCCGTTGATCCTCTGGCCAGCTTCTCCCGCATTCTCGACGCGCGAATCGTTGGAGAGGAACACTACAATGTCGCCCGCTCGGTGAAATCGACTCTGCAACGCTACAAAGACCTGCAGGACATCATCGCGATTCTCGGCATTGAAGAACTGCCGGAAGAGGACAAGCTGACTGTCGCTCGTGCGCGAAAGATGCAGCGTTTTATGTCCCAGCCTATGTTTGTGGCAGCGCAGTTCACCGGCCTCGAAGGAAAGTACGTCAAAGTGGAAGATACGATTCGCGGGTTCAAGGAAATTGTTGAAGGCAAGCACGATGATCTTCCTGAACAGGCTTTTTACATGGTCGGAACGATCGAAGAGGCGCAGCAGAAGGCCGAGAAAATGGCGGCGACAGCTTAGCGCCAGGAATGGGTAATTAGCGGAAATGCTGCCGCAAAATCTAGAACTGGAAATCGTCACGCCCGAGAAGCACATGCTCGACGAGACCGTCGACTATGTAGAGGTGCCGGGCAAAGAGGGCTATATGGGCATTTTGCCAGGCCATGCGCCGCTTTTGAGCGAACTCGGCATGGGCACTCTCTCCTATCGTAAAGGTGGCGACGTCCAGTATTTCGCTGCGCTGGGCGGCTTTGTTGAGGTTCTACCCGGGCGAGTGATTGTTCTTGCGGATGCTTGTGAAAGAGCAGCCGAGATTGATGTCGAGCGCGCGCGAGGCTCCCTTGATAAGGCCAAGGCTGATTTGGGCCGGAGCGGCTTAGCCGATAGTGAGAAAACTGAGGCGTCGGTGGCCATGGACCGCGCTCAGGCGCGGCTCGATGCCGCTTCAAAAGCAGGACAGGTTCCGGCGAGCGCTGCTCATCGCTGAAGACTGCCTAAACGTGTGAGTTCGGAAAAACGTCAATCGTCGGCAATCAAGATGTACACAACGCCTTGGTGCGGCGACTGCCGTCGCGCCAAGCTATTTCTCAACGAACGCGGAATGGCATTTCTGGAAGTGAATATCGATCAATCTCCGGAGGCAGAAGAGCTGGTCCTTCGTGTCAATCGCGGCCGCCGAAAAGTGCCCACGTTTGAAGTTGAGGGCCGATATTTTTCCAGCAGCCCCTTCGACCCGTATCAGCTCGCGCAAGAACTAAACATTCCTCTCAATTCATGAATAGCGGGTCGCGCCGTTTCCCGTTGCCGTAAGGAATGCTATCCTTGTTTGCTGCTTTTTTAGTTACATTGAAAGGAGAAGCTGCATGCCGGCTTTTTCCGGAGTCGATTTTCTCGACTTCGATTCCCTGCTGACGGATGATGAGAAGCTCGCCCGTCAAACAGCCCGGAAGTTTGTGGATGAGCAGGTCCTGCCGATCATCGAGGAGTGCAATCGCGAAGCAAAGTTTCCCATGCAGCTCTTGCCCATGATTGCGGAGCTTGGATTTTTTGGCGCGAACCTGAAGGGTTACAGCTGCGCGGGAATGTCCAATGTCGAATATGGGCTTGTGATGCAGGAACTGGAGCGCGGCGACTCTGGACTGCGTAGCTTCGCTTCCGTGCAATCCGCGCTGGTGATGTATCCGATTTATACGTTCGGCTCAGAGGCGCAGAAGGGAAAATGGCTCCCCCAACTATCTGCGGGCAAAGCGATTGGCTGTTTCGGCTTGACGGAGCCGCAGTTCGGGTCAAATCCCGGGGGCATGCTCACCCGAGCGGTTCGCAAAGGCGACAGCTATGTTCTGAACGGCGAGAAAATGTGGATTACCAACGGCTCGCTTTCGGCGGTCGCGTTGGTCTGGGCGAAATGCGAAGACGAAAAGATTCGCGGCTTCCTCGTGGAGAAAGGCACGCCCGGGTTTAAGGCGTGGGATGTGCACGGTAAATGGTCGCTGAGAGCTTCCGTGACTTCCGGACTTGCCATGACCGACTGCAAGATTCCAGCCGAGAACGTTCTGCCGAGCGTGGAAGGCTTACGGGGCCCGCTTTCCTGCCTGAATCAGGCGCGATATGGAATCGGATGGGGAGGGATTGGCGCTGCAATGGCCTGCTACGACACGGCATTGCGCTACGCGAAAGAGCGCAAGCAGTTCGGCAACAAGCCCATCGCTTCTCATCAGCTCGTGCAGGAAAAACTTGTCTGGATGATCACCGAAATCACGAAAGCGCAGTTCCTTGCACTGCAGGTTGGGCGTCTGAAAGACAAAGCGCGCGTACACCCTTCGCACATCTCCATGATGAAGATGAATAATGTTGCTATCGCCCTTGAAACCGCGAGAAAAGCGCGCGAAATCCTCGGCGCGAACGGCATTGTGGACGATTACTGCATCATGCGGCACATGAACAACCTCGAGTCGGTGTATACATACGAAGGAACCCACGACATCCATAAATTGATCATAGGCGAGCGCATCACCGGAATTGCAGCTTTTGAATAATTGCTAGCCTGATTCCAGAGGAGACATGGAAGACAAACTTAGCCTGGAGTTCCTGCGCGTCGTGGAACAAGCGGCGATTGCGTCAGCGCACACGATGGGACTCGGCGACCGCCATAAAGCCGATGCTGTTGCCGTCGAAGCCATGCGCCGCGAAATGGATAGTGTCGGAATGGATGGCACGATTGTCATCGGAGAAGGTGAGCGGGACGAAGCGCCAATGCTTTTCATTGGCGAAAAAGTAGGCATGGCTGCGAAACGCAAAGATAGCTATCCGGCCGTGGATATCGCCGTCGATCCGCTGGAGGGAACCAATCTCTGCGCCACGGGGGAGCCGAATGCGATCACAGTTCTTGCCGCGAGCGAAAAGGGTGGGCTGCTCCATGCGCCGGATTTGTACATGGAAAAGATCGTTGTTGGACCTACTTGTCGCGGCGCAGTCGAGCTGGACGCGCCGGTAAAAGACAACTTGAAAGCTATCGCCCGGCGCCTTGATCGACTCGTTGAAGACCTGGTTGTGATTGTGTTGGATCGGCCTCGGCACGAGAAACTCGTCAGCGAAATTCGGACTGCGGGTGCACGTATTCGGCTGATCGGTGATGGCGACCTCTCCGCAGGAATCGCTGCAGCAGTCCTTGGCTCTGGAGTTCATGCCGTGATGGGAACTGGGGGCGCTCCCGAGGGGGTCCTCACTGCCGCAGCATTGAAGTGCTTGAACGGAGAGATTATTGCGCGGCTGGTCGTCTCGAAGCCCGAGCAGCAGGAACGACTGGCGAAAATGGGCGTGGCCGATCCGAAAAAAATCTATAAAACTGATGAGTTGGCCCCCGGAAAGCAGATTATTTTCGCGTGCACCGGCGTCACAGAAGGAAATCTACTGCGCGGAGTGCGCTTTTTCGGCGAGGGCGTCCGCACCCATTCGCTTGTTCTGACGTATGACCATCGCCAGGTGCGTTTCATTGATAGTGTCCATTTGAACAAACGACCTGACGCCAAAGTTCGCTTCTTCTAGCTTCCGACGTAATCTAGGGTCATCCATCTTCCCGGGGGCGACGTCCAATTCAAACTTAAGAGGCTGCAGAAATGCCTGAACTCGCGAAGCCACACTCCAAGCCGAGTACCGTACGATCAAACAAACGGCTGATCATCTTGGGGGCAATCCTCGTTTGTGTTTTCGTGGTGTGGATTGTAACCATGATCGCGGGCGCAGGTTTTGGGCACGGGCTTTAGGAACGGACTTTCCCGAGCACAACATGAATGTCGCTCCAAAACATCCAGTGCGGTTTCAAGTCTTCTGCTCCATGCTTTGCATAGAATCTGCGCGCTACTTCGTTTGAGGGTTCGACATCCACGCAAATTCGAAGAGCGTTCTGCGAAACAAACGTCTGTGCAAGTCTGCAAAGCAACTCGGAGGCGGCTCCACTTCCACGTTTTTCAGGCACAACGTTGATCCACTCGAGCTCTCCCTGGCAGGAATGGCGTTGCGTGAGGTGCCCGCGATGAATCCAATTATTGATTTAGCCTCGCAGCACGTATAGCTGACTCGCGGCTTCAGTGCGAATTTCGGATCCAGTTCGCCGGCCAAATAGGCATGGATCCGTTTACTCCAGTATTCTTCCGTTTCCCATTTCGCCGCGCGAATGCGCGCCATCGCAGGGATATTGGAGTTTTCTGTTTCTCTGATGAGGAAGGCACTCATGTGCCGCGCGGCCCAGCTTTGCCTTTCGCGCCCGCCGGCGCTTTACCGATGCGCGGAGGCCATCGGCGACGTGTGCCTCCGCGCCGGCATCTGTGGCATCTTGGACTCACGTATGGGCGCCACGGGCGCTCGCATGGCGCTATTGCTCACGTGATCACTGATCGCTTGCAGCCGCTTCAATATGGACTGCCACTGGCCCCACTCCAACTGGCGCAAAAACGGCCGCAGTCCTTGGATGAATGGGTCCTCCAGCAGTGTCTGGCCCGTGGACTCCGGTACGAAGAAGCGGTTCAAGCCAACACCCAGAGCTTCGGCAATCTTTTCGAGCGTACCGAGGCTCGGCGTCATCTGTCCGCTCTCAATGCGCGAGAGGTAGGAACGCGAAACACGCGAGCGGGCCTGAAGCTGGCTCTGCGTCATTCCGCGGGATTCACGCAACTGTCGAATCCGCAAACCGATATTCTCAACGGTATCCTGGTTCGGCGCTTCATTCGCCGCTTGCGAGTCGGCGCCCGCAGATCCTTCCGCCGAAGGAGTCGGGATGACGAAAGTCACCCTCGGAGGCAGCAGGCGCACGCAGCGGCGACAGTTATCCGTTTTCGTACGATACTGAACGAGTCCGCAGACACCACAGCGGATTACTTCTCGGTCCATGTCCGAAATGGCTTCCTCAGTTTTCTTCTCTACCACCGGTCATCCTCACAGACTCTTCCGGCGGTGCGGTGGGGAGGAGCGTTTCACAGGGGAAGGCAGAAACTGGCGCGAGCGGCATTGTCTCCAGCGCACTATCCTAAGTCAAGTCTTTTTTTGCCTATTTCGTGATTACCAGACGCCAGAGAAATTCTACTCTGGCTACTTCGGAGAAATCAATGGCCCACTCCTGCGAGAAGGGCCTCCGACGAGCGCAATTTTTGATACGCTGTTACCTCATTTTTGGAGGGAGCGGAATGGGAAGCTTGCCAAGCCGGGAAGAAGCCTGGAAACTGCTATGTGAGTACACGCAGAGCGAGAGCCTGCGGAAGCACGCCCTGGCCGTAGAGGCTTGTGTGCGCACGTATGCTCGGAAGAACTCCGCGGATGAAGAGCTTTGGAGCCGCGCCGCTTTGCTTCATGACTTCGACTATGAGCGCTGGCCGAACGCTGAGCATCGTCCCGACAAGGAACATCCTGCACAGGGCTCCGCGGTGCTTCGAGAGCGTGGCTACCCCGAAGAGATGATCCATGCCATTCTCGGACACGCCGATTACACTGGCGTGAAACGTGAATCGGCGCTCGACCACACGCTTTTCGCTTGTGATGAGCTTGCCGGCTTTCTGACGGCATGCGCGCTCATTAAGCCCAGCAAGAAAATCGCGGAAGTCGAAGCTGCCTCCGTAAAAAAGAAGCTGAAAGACAAGGCTTTTGCGCGCGGCGTTAACCGTGAAGATGTTCGCCGCGGGGCAGAAGAACTGGGCATCTCGTTGGA
>JASHYE010000359.1 GCA_030043155.1 Candidatus Acidiferrales bacterium
TTCTATAGAGACGATGGCTCACTGGTATCTGAGCGCCTCGGTCGGCTCCACCCGCATCGCCCGCCGCGCCGGAATCCAGCACGCCACCATCGAGATGATCGCCAGCATAAACCCGACGCCGACAAACGTTCCTGGATCTGTCGGTTTGATTTCAAAGAGCAGACTTTGCAGCACGTGGCCAAGCGCCAGCGCGCCACTAACTCCCAAAACGATTCCAATGCCGACTAGCAGTATGCCCTCGCGAATTACCAGGCGCAAGATGTTAGTCGGCCGCGCTCCAAGCGCCATGCGAATCCCGATTTCGTGCGTGCGCTGCGTCACGCTGTAGGAAATCACGCCATAAATTCCAACCACCGCCAGAATCAAGCCGAATACCCCGAATGACCCGAGCAGCAGCGCCTGAAATTTCGGTTCAACAATGTTGGACCGGACAATCTGATCCATCGTCATCACGTCCGTAATTGGAGCATCTTTATCTTCCGACCAGATCGCGCGGCGCAGCGCCGGAGTCATCGCCGCCGGATCTTCTAAGGTTCGCACGATAAAATAGGCATCCTGAAAATCACCCCACTGTGCGTAGGCTTCGTAAACCTCGCCTGTGGAAGGGTGCGTAAGGCTTGTATCGTGCGCGTTTGCGACTACGCCCACAATTTCCGCCCACTCCGGACCGCCTTTTTCATCCTTACTGATGCTGATCCGGTGACCCAGCGCATGACCTCCGAAATATCTTTTCGCAAACGCGCTATCGACAATGGCCACGCGTTGCGAGCCCGTCGTGTCCGCGTCAGTAGTATCTCGTCCGCGGAGCAATGGGATTCCGAAAGCTTGAAAATAATCCGGCGAAACAATACGACTGCTAATCACATCTCCACTCGCCAGCAAAATGTGCTGCGTGCGGCCTTCGATCTGGACATCGGGAACGGCAAGCCATCGTGCCAGCGGAATAGCCGAGGCCACTGCCGCGCTCTGCACGCCAGGAATGTTCTGCATGCGATGCACCACATCGGAAATTGCCGCCTCGCAGCCCGGAAGAGTTTTTGGATTGTCCTGGTCGCAAACGGAGTTGCTGAAGTTTGCATCCATCGTGACGATGTGATCGGTGCGGAAACCGAGCTTCACGCTGAGCAAATCCTGAAAACTGCGCGCGACCAGCGTGGCTCCGATGACTAAAATTAACGCGAGCGCAATTTCAAACACCACAAGCACACTACGCAAGCGCCGCGGTCGCCGCCACGAAGATTGAGCCGCCGAGTCGAAGCCATCGCGAATCGCTGCGCCCACGCGGCGGCTTGATCCCTGCAACGCTGGCGCCAAACCAAACAAAATTCCTGTAACCAGCGAAACAGCAAGAGTGAACCATAAAATATTCGCATTGAGTTCAAAATGCCCATGTTCGGGCAAGCCCTCTGGCGTGATAACCCGCAGAACGTGAACTCCCCAAACGGCAAACAAAAGTCCGAGCGCACCACCGGCAACCGCGAGCAAAACGCTCTCTGTTAAGAATTGCCGCACAATTCGCAAACGGGAAGCGCCGAGAGCTTCCCGAATGGCGACTTCACGGTGCCGGGCCCATCCGCGCGCGAGCAGTAGTCCACTAACATTGACGCAAGCAATCACGAGCACGAATCCGACTGCGCCCAGCAAAATGAGAAGCGCCCTGTTGAGATCGCCGAAATGTTTTTCTAACGGGCGGGCAACAAAATGAGTTCCGCTCCACGAGTTTCCGAATCGCTTATCCAGCGAGGTTGTCAAAATTCGCGGACTCACCGTTTTGAGCTCGGCGTTCATCGCTGCCAAGCTGACCCCGTTCTTTAAACGCACCACGGGAAAGCACTCGGGGTCATCGCTCGACGATGTGATGAGCGGCAACCAAACGCCTTTGTCGCCTTGGCGCGTGGGAATCGGATACGAAAATCCGGGCGGCATCACGCCGATGATGGAATATGTCTTTGCGTCAAGCGTGATGGTGTGGTTGAGAACGCTCTTATCACCGCCCCAGCGCGCTTTCCACAGTGCGTAGCTGATTATGGCAACCGGCTTTGCACCGGCTTGCGTATCGCCGGGGAGAATCGGCCGACCCAGGACAGGTTTGCATCCGAGGAGCGAAAAAAACTCGTTGGAGACTTGTGCAGCAAAGATAAGCTGCGGCGCAGCATCGCCGGTCATCCTGTACTGGTCGCTGGTAGAGAGTGCCATTTGGGCGATCGCTGCCGTCTGCACACGTACCTTCTGCCAAGTGCTCTGCGACAAAACCATCGACCCTGCGATCCCGCCTGGGAACTCCTCTTCGGCCGAGATATCGTACAACTGCGAGGGATTCACGTATGGCACCGGCTTGAGCAAAATGCCATTCACCGCGCTGAAAATCGCTGTGTTTGCGCCTATCCCCAGTGCCAGCGTCAGCACGGCGATCGCAGTAAATCCCGGCGCCTTCGCTAGCATTCTCAGCCCATAGCGAACGTCTTGGATCAGCGTTCCCATCGTCGTTGACGCGAAATGCGCTTTAATTTCATGCGCCGCATCTGTACAAAACCTCCACGCTTTTTCGCATGCGGTCCCTGTAATTAGAGATGCGTCTCATGGGGGTGGGCGATCACATTCACATGCGGCCTTGCACCAGCCATCTGACAGCAAGCCATACAACAGGAGCGGCAAAAATCAAACTGTCGATGCGATCCAGCATTCCGCCATGCCCAGGCAGCATCGCGCCGGAATCCTTAACCCCAGCGCCGCGCTTATAAGCTGACTCCACCAGATCGCCTATCTGGCCCGAGATATTCGCGAGCGCAGCCGCAATCAGCCACACAGCCAAGTTGCCACTCTGCCAGCGCGCGAAGAAAAATCCCACGATCAACGAGCCGATCACATTTCCTACTGCTCCTTCCCACGTTTTCTTGGGGGAAAGTGCGGGCGCCATCTTGATACGCCCGATCGATTTGCCCGTGAAATACGCGGCCGTGTCTCCCGCCCAAACAACCGCCAGCGCAAACAGCACCAGCACCGGCCCCGAGGGCAAAGTCCCGTCCAGCCGCACCAGATAACTGAAAGGCCACGCAATGAAAAGCAATGCTGCCGAGCTCGCTGCAATCGCCGGCAGCACATCGGCAAGCGCAACCCGGCTGGCCGTGCCGATCAACGCCGTCCCCAGCATGAAAATCAAAAAAACAACGCCAGGCGTCAGATAGCTCCCCATACCCTCATTCGAGATGATCTCCGTGCCCGACCCGAGTGTCTGCACAACCGCTATGCCCGAAAGCCACTGCGCGTAGAAAAGCAGCGCCGCACAAATCATTGTCCAAAG
>JASHYE010000360.1 GCA_030043155.1 Candidatus Acidiferrales bacterium
CGATCGATGGAGGAAGGTGAGGACACTCTTATGTCAAATGATGCGTTAACAGTTGGTGCGCTCTCCGCCAAACGCGGAGAAAAGCTCTACGGCGTGAATGAATTTCCGGTTCAGGACAAGCCTTACCGCTTGCCAATGTGGCTCATCAACGGAAAAGGAGATGGCCCGACGCTCGTCGTGACTGCCGGCGTTCATCCCGCCGAGTACGCCAGCATCGCCGCTGCGCTCGAACTCGGACGCTCCCTCCAGCCCGAGAACCTTCGCGGACAAGTTGTCGTCGTACCCGTAATGAATATTCCTGCGTTCACTGCCCGCTCGATTTACGTCTGCCCGCTTGATGGCAAGAATCTCAATCGCGTGTTTCCCGGCAATGCCCAAGGCACCGCTTCCGAACAGATCGCCGATTGGGTCTTTCGCAATGTTATCTCCCAAGCGAACTATTATGTCGATCTGCATGGCGGCGATTTAATCGAGGCGCTCGTCCCTTTCACGATTTTCTTTCGCTCCGGCAATGAACGCGTCGATAAAATGTCGTTGGAAATGGCGAAGATATTTGGAATCCACTTTCTTGTATGCAGTGAGACACCCGGTTCCACATTTTGCGCCGCCTCGCGCGCCGGCATTCCATCCATCCTGGCAGAATCCGGCGGTCAGGGAATTTGGACTTCCCAGCACGTCGCGGATCACACCGATGGCCTCAATCGCTTAATGCGCCATTTGAGTATGATTCCCGGCGGCACGCCCAATCCTTCACCGTTCACATTGCTCGAACGTTTCCTCTGGCTCCGCAGCGAACACAACGGCTTCTGGTATCCAGCGGTCGACGTCAACGACAATGTGAAGGCCGGTCAGAACCTCGGATGCGTAAAAAACTATGAAGGGGACATTCTGCAAAATGCTTTAAGCCCGGCCGATGGCGTCGTTCTATTCCTTGTCACATCGTTGGCAATCAACCAAACTGATCCTCTGCTGGCGGTCGGCGCATAAAACACACACGTCATTTTTCAACGCCAATGAAGTGCGGTGCAGGTTCAGCGAAGGAATCAGCTAAAGAAACGAAATCACGTATCGCTGCGATGGTTCTCCGGAGCCAGCTTCACCCCTGATTTCGCGCTGGCCGCTGCCGCCCGCGCTGGCTCCGCAGCCTCTCCATTCGCGATGCCCACATGCCCGTGCAGCAACGCGGACTCTGCCAGACGTTGCTTCTGCTCCACGCTCAGCAGGGCGTGTGCGTCTGCAGTAGTCTTTTCCACTTTTTCCAGTTTCCAAACACGCGGGAATTTTTCGTGCAGCAGCCGCTCCGTTGCTTCCACCTGCGGTTCGGCATGGAACCTCCGCTGCATCGGCGCCTCACAAAGCACGTTTGCCACCGCCAGCAGAATCATTCCCTGATGATGCGCCATCCAGCAGCGCACCAGCTCGTACTGCTTGCCTTCGCCCACTCGCTCGGTCGTAAAATCCGCAGACTCAAAAAATCCGTACGCGCCGAGCCAGCCCATTTCTTTCATGCGCCGGAGATTCTTCGCCGCCCCCGAAGCATTCACCAGCAATCCAAGAAATGTCGAATATGGCGAAATCACCAGCTCTTTCGCTTTCGGCCGGTTCATGGCCAGCCCAGGCACGCCAAACGCGTGATAGCGGTAGAATCCATCCGGATTCTTGTCAATGCACGAACTCTCTGAAATTCCCCACGGCACCGGCGTGCGCCTGGTGTAATTCTGTTGCGTCTGCATCGCTCCCTGCCCGCTTCGCTCGAAAATCGTGTTCGGATAAATCTTCATCCACAGCGCCGGCAGTAAATATTCGAACATCGTGCCCGTCCACGAGAGAATCACGCGCGTTCGCCGGTGCATCGCATGTGGCCGCCGCAGTTGGAGCCAAGTCTCCTGCGGCACTTCCCCCTTTGCGACTGCCACGAAAACTGCCGCGCGCGCCTCCGATGCGAACACGTCGTAGTAATACTCCATCAGGCAGCTATGCTCCACGTCGTATCCAATCGACATCGCCTTCTTTCGCGGATTGTAGAAGAATCCGAAATCCATGCCATTCGCCCACTCATCCGCGACATTCGCGATTCCTTCCAGCTCCGCACCCACTTGCTGGCAAATCCCTTCGGCTCCTGCAAGCCGCATGCGCACTGTTTCCGCCATCGAACGCGTTTCTGCATCCACTTCGGGCTGCCGCAGAAATCCCTCCAGCCGCCTCTGCAGATCCGCATTCGCCTTTCGCGCCGACTCCAGCGTCAGTCCGCCAACCGCCATCTCGCTTGGTATTTCAAACGCCCGCAAATATTTCGCTACTTCCGGCAGGAGCCACGGCGTGAAGTCTTGGATCATTTTTCCCATTGCATGGAGCCGCTGGGTAACCTCGTGCGCCCACCATCGCCCCTCCTCCGCCACTTCGGCCTCGGCCAGCTCCATTTCCAGCATCGCCACATCCACTTCTAACCCATGGATCACTTCCAGCCACGCCGTATCTACGGCCGTTTTCAAACGCGTCCTCGCCTTCATATCGGCGATTCGAGCCACGATTCTCTCGTTCTTCCGCTCTTTCGGCAGGAATTCCGCCACAATGTCCAGATGATCTTCCAGCCCTCGCCAGAACGCTTCCTGAAAAATCGGTGCCTTATGCGCCTCCAGGCAGCCCTGCTTCAGAGTCCATAGGCAACAGACCAGGTTTCCGTTGTCGACCGTGGAAATGAATCGTGGCGTCAGCGGTTCCAGAGTCTTCGTGTTGTACCAGTTGTATAAATGCCCATTCGACTTGGCTAGGCGCTCCATCGATTCAAACGTCTTCTGGATCGTAGCGATGAATTCCCGCAGCGTTGTAAATCCCATGTCATACGCGGCGAGCCTCGCATTCAGCAGGAATCCCAGATTGGTTGTCGAGATTTGATGAGCCGCGAACGGTGCCGCCTCCTGCACAATGTCAGGAACCAGCCAGTTCTCTTCCGCCGTACTGTATTGCCGAAAGAAGCGCCACGTTCGCAGCGCCGCTCCGCGCAGCATGGCACGGTCCTTGGCGTCGAGAGGAGTCACACCGGAACGGTACGGTTGGCTCAGCCAATGGCACATCGGTTTTGAGCATGCCCAGAGCGCCAGAAACGGCAGTGCCACAATCAACGCCTCTGGCCGGACCGCCGCGATGATCACGGCGATTCCAAACGACAGCA
>JASHYE010000361.1 GCA_030043155.1 Candidatus Acidiferrales bacterium
CGCCGCAATGGGATCCATTTGCGCTTCGCGAGTCAGGACAATCTGCTCGAAACCGTTGGCTTCGAAACTCCCTCGATCGGTGGTTATCCAGGCGTGAGCGCCATCTGTAAAAGTTGTGACGCTTCCCTGAGGAGTTGTGAGAGTGGAGTACATTTCTCCCGGGGCTTTCTGATAGGCGGTGATCGAGGATGTTTGGCCGTTTCGAGTTTCATCGATTTGGATGACGCGCGTGTTGATTTTACTCAGCGCGTCTTCTCCGCCTTTCGCTTGCGCGAACTTGGCGAGAATGGCGTCAACGGTAGGCGCGCCCGCGGCGAGCTGAGAGAATTGCGGCTCGACGGCTTCCGCGGGTAACGCCGGGACGCCCATCGGCTCGCTGTGTCCCTGATGGCAGGTAAAGCAACTGACTTCGGGACGTCCGCCAAAATTATTGTTATTAATGGCGAAGAGCATGGTCATCATCTGGCGCGCGGTCTGCTTAGGGCGCTTGTCGTCGGAAGCAAAATTATCCTGTACATGGCAATAGTCGCATTTCACACCCAGAGCGGTGGTGATGTACTGCATGCCAGGAATCAATTGAGATGCGGGGACATCTTTCAAGACCTGGATATTCTTGAATTGCTGCGCGGCGGCTTTTTCGGAAGGAGCGGATTGAGATTGCTGCGCCTGAGCCGCGAGGCCGATGGCCAGCGCAAACGCTGCTACCGCAGAAAGAACGGTGGGATGCACGAGAGCTCGCGTTCCTGACATAAAGCGCTTCCCTTCCAATGCTTGCAAGAGACGGCGCATATTTCCTCCGGATACGAATTTACGACAACGCCGGAACGCGCCGAAAGCGAAGAACAACAAACGTTCCGAGTTTCTCGATTCTACTTGAATCTCAATTTTTCGCACGCCGATTCTGTGGCCAGCTCTCATTCATAGCGCAAGGCTTCTGTAGGATCGAGCCGCATGGCGCGACGCGCGGGAATGTAGGAAGCAAGCAGCGCAACGACGAACAACACGAACGCGACCACCACGAATGTGAGCGGATCGGTTGTCTTCACGCCAAAAAGCAGCTTGGCGGCATTCACATCAAAAAGGCTGGAGATCAGGCGATTCGCCGCAAATGAGAGCGCAACGCCGATCACCAATCCTACGATTGCGAGCCGAGCGCCTTCGCCCAAAACCATGTTCAAGACATCCTTTTTCTGCGCGCCGAGGGCGATGCGAATGCCAATTTCGTGCGTCCGCAACGATACGGAGTGCGCAATCAGTCCGTAAATGCCGACGGCGGCGAGCAAGAGCGCGGCTCCAGCGAAAATTCCGGCGAGCAGCAGCAAGAAACGCTTTTGCGCCATCCAGCCGCCGAGAGAATCAGCAAAGGTCGTGAATTCCACGGGGATGTTTGGATCGAACTCGTGGAAAATCGCGCGAATGGAGGGTATGACCGAGCCTGCCGGAAGCGAAGAGCGCAGAACAAGGGCGGGAGCAGTGTTCGCGCCAAGCCCGCGCTGACGATAATCGACAAAAATTACAGGCGTGGAGGGTTTGTCCAACCCATCGGCGCGAATGTTGCCGACTACGCCGATGATGGTGAGCGGCTTCATGATGCCGTCCATATTGCCGAAGAAAATTTGCTGGCCAATGGGATTCTGATTGGGCCATTTCTCGCGGGCCAAGGTTTCTGTAATCAACGCGACATGCGGCGTGTTGACGCCATCCTGCGCGTTGAATACCCGGCCACGAATAAGAGGAATTCCAACCGTCTGGAAGAATTCTCCGCCCGCTACGGCATAATCTGCCGTCCCGGTCTGTTCCTTGTTCAGCGCGAAGCGTCTCCACTCCGCATCAGTGGTGGGTATCGGGTGGCCGTTGAGAATGAGGTAGAGACCGTCGGGAAAACCGTCCGAATCAGCGATGGGAAGCGCCCCAGTGATGCCAGCGGATTGAACACCGGGAATTGCGCGAACGCGGGGCAGGAGCTCGTCGAGAAACTGGCTCTGCCGGACAATACCTGCTTGCGTCGGCTGAAAAGTTGCCTGGTCATACGAGAGTGGAGGCGAAAATTTTGCGACCAAGAGATTTTGGCCATCGAATCCGGGGTTTACAGATACAAGGCGAATAAAGCTGCGACCGAGGAGGCCGGCGCCAAGCAGAAGCATCAAAGTGGCTGCAATCTCAACGACAACGAGGCTGCTACGAGCCTTCTGACTGGCGCTGCTGTAGCCCCTTGAGCCGGCACTCAGGGAGTCATTCAAATCCACACGGCCTGCGCGCAACGCAGAAAAGAGCCCAAGTCCAATAGCCACGATGAGCGTGGCCGCAAGCGTGAAGAGAAGGACGATTCCGTTGATTGAGATCCCCGATTGCCCGGGCAAATTCGACGGAAGGATCGCCGGAAGAATGCTTGCGGCCCAAACGGCAAGCAGCGTGCCAAGCAGCCCTCCGGCAATCGCCAGCGCCAGCGATTCGGCAAGCAGTTGCTGCACAAGGCGACCGCGGCCTGCGCCCAGCGCGGCGCGAACGGCCAGTTCCTTGCGGCGCGCGGAAGTGCGCGCAAGCAATAACCCGGCGACATTGGCGCAGGCAATCAGAAACAATACGATTACTGCCGCAAAAAGACTGAGGAGAGCCGAGCGGATATTGCCGACCAATTCATCGGAGAGCGGGGTCACAATGGCGTCCTGAATGAAATAATTGGGATTTTCCGTTTTGCCGTACTCGGTGTGAATTCGACGAGCGATGGTATCGAGATCAGCTCGCGCCTGCTGTACGGTCACACCGCCGCGCAAACGCCCAATTCCTTCTCCATCGTGGGAAGTGCGGCTTGTGTTCCAGCCGAAACGCTCTATGGCGATCCAGGCAGATACGCCGGCGGGAAAATCAAAGCCCCGCGGCATGACTCCGATGACGGGATAAGGCGTGCCGTCGATCGCCAAATGAACCTGCGATAGATCGTCTTTGGCTCCAAGAAGATCGCGCCAATAGCCGTAGCTCACGATGATTGCCGGAGCGCCGTGCTCGACCAGTTCGTTGCGAGCGAACTCGCGTCCGCGAAAAGGCTCGACACCCATCACTTTGAAAAAATCCTGCGAAATATAGCCGACGTTCATGCGTATCGGTTCGCTGCCACCAGAAACAGTCTCGGGAATAGATGCAAATGTGGCGAGCGCGCTGAGTGTGTGGTTCTGCGAGCGGAAATCGAGGAAGTTCGGGTCAGCCAGATGCGCCCAGTGGCCGTGAGCTTCTTTCTCGTTGAGGGTCACGATTTGTTGAGGATTTGGATACGGAAGGGGGCGCAGCAGTACGGCGTCAACGACAGAAAAGATCGCAGTGGATGCGCCGATGCCGAGAGCGAGCGTCAGGATCGCGACGATTGCGAAGCCTGGATTCTTTGCGAGCGTGCGGATGCCGAAGCGTAAATCCTGCAGGAAATTGCGCATGTGCCTACCTCCGGTCGTGCGAGCACACCCCGGCTGCCGTAAAAATGACCGGGGAATGAAACTTCAGAGCCGCGACTCTAGACGGCTTGCGTGTGAGCGCGCACAGTTTCTTCGACGATGCGGCCGTCAAACAAGTGAATCGAGCGGTCGGCTACGCCGGCGAAACGAGGATCGTGCGTGACCATGCAGATCGTCGCGCCTTCACCGTGAAGCTGACGGAGCAAGTCCATGACCGCTTCGCTGTTCTTGGAGTCCAAGTTTCCAGTCGGCTCGTCCGCCAGCAGAATCGACGGCTGGCCGACCAAAGCGCGAGCCACAGCGACGCGCTGTTGCTGACCGCCAGAGAGCTGCGAAGGATAGTGCTTCATGCGATGAGCCATTCCGACGCGTTCGAGCACTTGCTGGACGCGCTGCTTACGTTCCGCCGAAGCCATGCTGCGGTAGGTGAGCGGCAGCTCGACGTTTTCAAAAACGGTGAGGTCGCCGATCAGGTTGAACGCCTGGAAAATGAATCCGATTTC
>JASHYE010000362.1 GCA_030043155.1 Candidatus Acidiferrales bacterium
TTCCTCGATTTTGTGCTTAGCGCGCTCGCCGATGCTGGTTTTGGTCAAGCGTGCCTCATTGTCGGGCCGGAGCACGCTGCAATTCGCGAGTACTACAGCTCAATCGCTCCAAAGCGAATCGGAGTGAGCTTCGCTATTCAGGAGCAGCCGATAGGCACGGCGAACGCGCTCCTTGCGGTCGAAGTTTTCGTCGCTGACGAGTCATTTCTCGTGCTGAACTCCGATAATTATTACCCGGTTGAGGTGTTTCGCGCTCTTCGCTCACTGGGCGAGCCTGGTCTGCCAGTATTCGAACAGGAATCTTTGGTTCGCGAGAGCAATATTCCGCGCGAAAGAATTCGCGGCTATGCGCTGCTCGAGATTGATAAGCACGATTATCTCCAGCGCATAATCGAAAAGCCCGGCGAAATACCGAGTGGCGCGGGCGCTGTTTTCATCAGCATGAATTGCTGGCGATTCACGCCAGAAATCTTTCGTGCCTGCCGCGAAGTTCCGCGCTCCACCAGGGGTGAGTTCGAATTGCCTGAAGCCGTTCAGTTTGGCCTGAGTTCTATCGGGCTTCGATTCAAAGTCGTTCGATTTCGCACGGGCGTGCTCGATCTCTCTTACCGCGGCGACATTGCTGAAGTCGCGCGGCGCCTCGCCGGCGTACGCGTCGAGTTATGACTGATTTTCGCGCGCAACTTCGCAAAGCCGGAATGAGCGCTGAAGAATCCGCTGCGAAGGCCGCGCTCTTTGAAAGACTCTGCAGAGAACTTCAGCAGCTTAAGGAACCAAGCTCCGGTGGGCGTTCCGAGGCGGATATTTCGTACTTTGTTCCCGGGCGATTGGAATTTTTTGGCAAGCACACCGATTACGCGGGCGGCCGAAGCATTCTCAGCGCGATGGAGCGAGGAATTTGTCTGGTCGCCTCGCGCCGTACCGATTCGCGAATTCGCATCGCCGATATCGGGCGTGAGTCTTTTATAGAATTTGAACTCAGCGCCAACATAGAGCCAGCCGCAGGTCACTGGTCTAATTTCCCAATGGCTGTTGCCCGCCGCGTCGCGCGCGACTTTCCCGAACTGCGAACCGGCGCCGACATTGCTTTCGTCAGTGATCTGCCGCGTGCTTCCGGTATGAGCAGCTCCAGCGCGTTGGTGATTGCTTCTTTTTTAGTGTTTTGTGCTGTAAATTCACTCGAAAATACAGAGCGCTATCGTCAATGTCTTCGAGCACGTGAGGATGTCGCGAGCTACGCCGCTGCTATAGAAAGTGGCGGCAGCTTTGGCCCTTTTTCTGGCGACGCCGGGGTGGGGACGCAGGGAGGCAGCGAAGATCATATTGGGATTCTTTGCTCGCGGGCAGGGTTCTCGCGCCAGTATTCCTTCTGTCCGATTCGTTTCGAAAGGGAAGTTCGTTTCCCCGAAGAGTGCTCGCTGGTCGTTGCAGTCAGCGGCGTGAAGGCCGACAAGACAGGAGATGCGCGCGAATCTTACAACCGCGCTTCGGGAGCTGCCCGTGCGATTTTGCGCATGTGGCAAAATGCCAACCGCGACGCAAAGCAAAATGAACGAGCTGACGAACAATTGTCGCTTGCTTCGGTGCTCGCAAGCCCAGAAACTCGTGAAGAGGTTCAGCAGATTCTGCTTGCATCAAATGATCCCCAGTACGCGCCAGAGATTCTCCTCGCCCGTCTCCAGCAACTGCACGAGGAAAGCAACGAAATCGTTCCTGCCGCGGCTGAGGCGCTGGCCAGCAGTGACTTCGAGCGGCTCGGCGTGCTTGCGGCTCGTTCTCAGTTTCTTGCGGAGACGTGCCTGGGGAATCAGGTGCCGGAAACAATCGAGCTCGCCCGCTCAGCACGTCAGCTTGGCGCAGCGGCGGCGTCTGCCTTTGGCGCCGGTTTTGGCGGCAGCGTATGGGCGTTGACTGAGATGCGCTGCGCGGAAGAGTTTCGTGAGAAGTGGATGGCGCAGTATCATCAGCGCTTTCCGGTGCGGGCCGAGGCAAGCCGCTTCTTTACCGCTCGCCCCGGACCAGGGCTCGTTGAGTTTCATTGAGCGGAAAGGAAATTGTGCGCCGTCGAATCACAAGGCCGCAATCGCAGAGCGATAATTCCACAAATTCGCTCACACGTCGCGAATTTGTTCGCAATGGAGCTGTGCTCCTCGGCAGTCTTCCCGCGTCGTCGCTGCTCCGCAGCCTGGATGGCACAGCTTTGCTGCGAATTCCAGAGCGGTCGTCGGATTCGCCACAGGCTGAAATACGCGGCAGCAACGCCTCTCTTTCTAATAGTTTTCTCGCAGCACGGTGGGAAATCTCCGCCACTGGTTTGCGATTCGTGCGATTGGAAAGTAAGCGAACCGATGATGTTATTCGTGCTGGGGTGCCGGTTTTTTCCTTGGCGTTTGCCGACGGAACGCAAATCGATTCATCCGCGATGCACTTGCTCGAAGATCCAAAAATCGAAGACCTCGACGGCAATCCAACATTCTCTCGTTTTTCTGAACGTATTCCAGGCCGCGCCATCCGCGCCACGTTTGAGGATGCGCAGCGCGGACTTCACGCAACGTGGCGCGCGATTCTCCGTGAAGGCTCACATTACATTCGCCAAGAAATCGAATTTTCAGCCACGAAAGATCGTTTGCCGATCAGCAAAGTCACCTTACTCGATCTCATCCCTTCCAAAGCTCCGGTCGCAGGAATCGTGTTCGATCTCCCCGGACCCCAGGTCGCAGGAACCGTTAACGGCTCGCCAGTC
>JASHYE010000046.1 GCA_030043155.1 Candidatus Acidiferrales bacterium
GGCCGCCGTGTCGGCATGGCAAGGGGAGCACTGTACATTGAGCCGTTCTATCGCGCAACCGCTGCGATGCAGAGGGATTCGGGTTGGTTAACTAGACGAATTGGAGATGGGCGTAGCGCTCGATGAGTTTCTTGGTTCCGTAATCGCGAAAGCTAACGGTGAAGCGGCGATCGTCGCCATCGTCCTCGATTTTCAGAATAGTTCCCACGCCGTAGGAAGGATGCTTGACGCGCGCGCCGATGAGACGATTTGACGTTCCTGTGCTTGCTGAGGAGGCGATTTCGGGCGCGGCTGTTCTCTTCGGGCGGCGGAATCGCGGCGTGGATTGATAATATTCGGGATCCGGCTCGTAGCGGCGCTTTTCGCCGGGCTCGGCGATGGAACCGGGAGCGGCTTCAACGAGATCGGCGGGAACTTCCGCCAAAAAACGCGACGGGGTTGCGGCAGCGAGATCCGTGTTCGCCCAGGAGCGACGATAGATGGCGCGGGAAAGGGAGAGCGTGCGCTTGGCGCGCGTCATGCCAACGTAGCAGAGACGGCGCTCCTCTTCGATGTCGTTGTCATTGTTCATCGAACGGCCGTGCGGAAGCAGGCCTTCTTCCAACCCTGCAAGGAAAACATGATCAAATTCCAGACCCTTGGCGCTGTGCAGGGTCATCAGCGAAACGGGAATAGTTTGGTCGAACTCATCCGTGTCGCTGACGAGCGAAGCGCGATCGAGGACATCTTCCAAAGTTTCGCCCTGCTCGATGGCCTCGGCGATGGCGTTGGAGAGCTCGCGGAGGTTATCGGCGCGACTGGAATTGTCGAGGTGGTCCTGTTGTTCGGCCCAGTCGAGATAGCCCGTGCGGCCGAGAATGGTTTCGACGATTTCGCCGGGGTTTTTTTCGGCGCATTCTTGCGTAATATCCAACATCATTTTGAGAAAATCCGACAAAGCCGAGCCGCCGCGCATGCGCTGAGCCGCGAATGGAATTGCTTCCCAAAGCGATTGGTTCGACTCGCGGGCGATCGCGCGCAGAGAGTCGATTGTGACTTTGCCGATGCCTCGCGGAGGAACATTAAAAACGCGCAGGAAAGCAATATCGTCATCGGGATGAAAAAGCAGGCGGATGTAAGCCAGCGTGTCTTTGATTTCCGCGCGTTGATAGAAGCTGAAGCCGCCGACTACGCGATGGCGAACGCCGATGCGGCGAAGAGTTTCTTCAAATGGCCGCGATTGCGCGGAGGTGCGGTAGAGCACGGCAATCGTGGAGCCGGAATCGGACCGAAGCAAGTCGGAGATTCTGCCAGCGATGTGTTCGGCTTCGTCCGCGGCGTCACGAGCTTCGTAATAGGCCAGCCGATCTCCTGAGCCGAGAGTTGCCTTGAGCTCTTTGCCCAGGCGCGCGCGATTATGGCTGACGACGCCTGCGGCGGCATCGAGGATTGTTTGCGTGGAGCGATAGTTTTCCTCGAGACGAATCGTTTTCGCTCCCGGAAAATCGGCGAGGAATCGCTGAAAATTGCCGCTCACGGCACCGCGCCAACTGTAGATGGACTGATCTTCGTCGCCGACGACGCAAACGTTGCGCTCGCTGCCAGCAAGAAGGCGAACTAATTCTTCTTGGGAGGCGTTGGTGTCCTGAAATTCGTCGACTTGAATGAAACGAAGCTGCTGCGACCAGCGCGAGCGTACATTGCCATTTTCGCGGAGCAGGGCGACAGCGCGCAGGAGAAGGTCGTCGAAATCCAG
This sequence comes from Candidatus Acidiferrales bacterium, assembly GCA_030043155.1. The sequence goes on from JASHYE010000046.1 coordinate 1,736, forward strand.
GGCGGCGGATTTGTGCAGGAGCGATTGGTATTCACGATATACGGAGGCGGTTTTTTTCGTGAAGGGATCGAAGGCTTCGGCTTCCATTTCGTCCGGTGAAATACTGTGGTTCTTTGCGCTGCTGATGCGGTCGCGCAGGGCGCGAGGCGCGAGTTCCTTCTCTGGAATCTTCAGATTTTGCAGCGCGAGCTTGATGGCGCGAGTCTGATCGTCGTCATCGTAAATCGCGAACGAGTGAGGAAGGTTCGCATGGGGAGCTTCGCGGCGCAAGAGGCGGGCGCAGAAGGAATGAAAAGTGGAGATCCAAATGCTTGAAGCGTCGCACCCGCTGGCAAGGACGAGTTCCGTGATACGGCGGCGCATCTGCTCGGCAGCTTTGTTTGTAAAGGTCACGGCCAAAATGTTCTGGGCAGGGACTCCCTCGGCGATCAAATGGGCAACGCGATAGGTGATGACGCGGGTCTTACCCGTGCCGGCGCCGGCAAGAACGAGAACAGGTCCAGCGGTGGCTGTGACCGCTTCGCGTTGTTGTGAATTGAGTTGGTCGAGGAGCGTCATCGTTGATAGGAATTTTCGAAAGTGAAATTGGATTTTATCCGAGCGAGTGCGATTCGGCAAATCGTCGTGGCGGGATCGATTTCTTCTTAGTGGGGAGCTTTGGATCCGAGAGGGACTTCAAAATAGATGAGTCCACTATCTGAGGCTACGGATTTCAAGTCCGGCACATAGAGGGAAGCGTAGGCGACCATATCGAAATGGTGGTCGACGTCGAAAAAGAGGAAGCCCTGAATTGTGCCGTGAGGTGGAACAACGTCGGATTGCAAAGTCAGCGGCGATAGTTTTTGCTCCGTGTCGCGGGTCTTGCTGTCCTCTCCCGTCGGAGCAATGGACGGAAGGCGAAACACCTTTGGCGAGGGCGGGCCGCTGGGATGGGCGATCTTCGCCGCTGCCTGGTGGAGAGTGAGGGCCGGCAAATGAAAATTGCCGTCAGGGCTGTCGATGTTCAGCCGGATGGTGGATAAGTCGACGTGAACAGGTTCATTCGTGTCATTCTTGAAATAAGTATCGACCGCGAGAAGTCCAGCTTTATACGGGTCTGCTTTCGAGAACTTGTCTTTTGCCCGAGCGGCGTCGGTGTATGCGTTGGCGGCGACAGTGAAGTTCTGATGAGAATCCTTCGCTGCCCAGTCAGATGGGGCGATCTGAGGCATCTGGAGGGCAGCCAGCGGAGCGAGCGCCAGAGCGGTGATGAGCAGTGAAGGGCGCGCCACTTTCATTTCGTGCTCATAGATGCAATCGTAAGTGGAAACGTTGTGGGACTCAACTGCGGGATAGCACTATAATGCGGCTCTTGATGCAGCTTTCCCCACCCAATGTATTTCTTGTATAGCGCACTGACGGCCATTGCGATGGTGTTGCTGGCGCCCTATTTTGTGCTGCAAGGGCTGCGGCGGGGTAAATACATTGGCAGTTTTCGCGAGCGGATGGGCTATTTGCCGGAATCTCTGGCGCGCGGTCTTGCGGGTGACACGGCGATTTGGGTGCACGCTGTTTCCGTTGGCGAAGTGCTGGCGAGCAAACCAGTCGTTGACGGATTGCGGCAGAGGTTTCCGGAGCGTCCCATCTTTGTATCGACGACAACGGCTACGGGACAGCAGCTTGCTCGCGACCGCATACAGAGCGCGAGCGGAATCTTCTATTTCCCATTTGATTGGCGAGCGCCGGTACGGCGGGCTTTCGGAACCATTCGACCGGCGTTGGTGGTGATCCTGGAGACAGAAATTTGGCCAAATTTTATGCGTGAAGCGGAGAGGGCAGGCGTGCCCGTGATTTTCGTCAACAGTCGCATCTCAGACCGATCCATCCGGCGTTTCCGGAGATTTCGGCGGCTGATTGAGCCGCTTTTCCGCCGCGCCCTTGGCCATGCGGAGCTGTTTCTGGCGCAGAGTAAAGAGGATGCGAAGCGCCTGGAAGAAATGGGCGCGAGCGAAGAAAAGGTCGAGGTTACGGGAAATTTGAAATATGACATCGAACCGCCGGCTCTCAGCCCATTCGGTAAATGGTTGGCGGAGCAGGCTGCTCATCAGGAGCGCTGGCCGGTTTT
>JASHYE010000001.1 GCA_030043155.1 Candidatus Acidiferrales bacterium
ATGACATCACCGCATTGATCGCGCGTGGCGTGATCAATGTGCAGGAACCGCTCCGCTGGCAAGGCCGTCTACGTGAAGACCCAGAGCGAACTCCCGAGGGATTGCGCTATCTCATCGATCTCCAAAGTGTGGAGGCGGCGGGGAAAACCCTCACGGTCCACGGCGGCCTTAGGCTGACTTACTATCGCAGCCCCGACGGCACAAATCCTCCGGAATTGCGCGCTGGCGATATTGTCGAGGCTCTTTGTCGCGCACGCATTCCCCGCAATTACCTCGATCCTGGCGCATTTGATGAACGCGGATACCTCGCGCGCCAGGGCATTGAGTTATTCGCCTCGCTCCGCAGCGCAGATCTGCTGCAGCGCGTGGGAAGTTCGCCTTGGTCCATTGCGGAAAGTCTGGCACGCGCCCGCGGCAACCTTCTGAATCGCGTGGATCATCTCTTCGCCGGAAACGCCGCTCGTATTGCCGTTCTTCGCGCGATGCTCCTGGGCGACCGAAACTTCGTCAATTCAGACATCGCCGAGGAATTCCAGAAAACTTCCTCTTTTCATGTGCTTGTGCTTGCCGGATTGCACGTTGCGGCTCTGGCGTTCTTCTTTTTTTGGCTCGCCCGAATCCTACGCCTGCCACCAGTGTTTACGACCGTCCTCGTGCTGGCCGCGCTCGCGGCTTATGTGGGCGTCGTACAGGACCGCCCGCCCATTCTGCGCGCGGCCCTCATGACGGGAATTTTCTTATGCGCGCGACTTTTCTTTCGCCGCGTCGCTCTGCTGAATACCGTCGCTCTTGCGGCCATCATTCTTCTTGTTGTCCGCCCGAGCGATTTATTCCAATCGAGTTTCCAACTCTCTTTTCTCGCCGCTGCGGTGATCGCCGGATTGGCCATTCCCTGGATCGACCGCACCAGCACGCCCTACCGCCGCGCTCTCGAGCATCTCAGCGACGTCACTCGCGACAGACTGCATTCGCCGCGCGCCACACAGCTCAGACTTGATTTGCGCGCCTTTACAAATTTCCTGGCGGCGAGCGTTCCGAAGCGAATCGCGCACCACGCCGAGATCTTTACCACCATGCCGCTGCGCTTTGGGCTCCGTGTATGGGAAATTTTCCTGCTCTCCTTTTGCATTCAACTCGGTATGTCTCCGTTGCTGGCCCTCTACTTCCATCGCGTGAGTATCTCGGGACCGGTGAGCAATGTCTTCGCCGTGCCGCTGGCCGGAGTCATCGTGCCGCTCGGCTTTCTCACGCTGACGCTCAGCTATGCTTCGCCCATGGTTGCCGCGGTTCTGGCGAAATGCGAAAGCGCTCTGGTGACGCTATTGCTTGCCACCATGCGTTGGCTCAGCAGCGCTCCGGGGATTTCCTGGAGAATTCCCGAGCCGCCGACCGCGTTGCTTTTTGCATTTTTTATCGCACTGACCTGCTTGGCCGTCATGGCATGGTCGGCAAGCGAGGCTCACAGCCATCAAAACGTGCGCGCTCCACAGACTAGAGGTACCGCAATCTCCGAGCAGTGCGTTGTGATCGCCATTTTGATCCTTGCTGCTCTGATAGCCACGCATCCATTCGCACCCAACCTGAAGCACTCGAGACTTGAAGCAACAGTGTTGGACGTTGGCCAGGGTGATTCAATCTTTGTCGCTTACCCAGATGGAAAAATGATGTTGATCGACGGCGGCGGCGCGAGCGGCGCCGAGCAAGTTGCCCAATATCACGTTGGTTTTGACGTCGGCGAGCAGGTAGTCTCGCCCTATCTCTGGTCGCGCGGAATCAAACGGCTCGACGTCGTGCTGCTCACCCACGCACATCACGATCACATCGATGGCCTGCACGCCGTTTTGAACAACTTCCATGTCGGCCAACTCTGGGTTGGCCGCGATGAAGATTCGCCTGCTTACCGCCAGCTCCTCGCCGAGGCCCGCGCGCATGGAGTTGCGATTCTTCACGTGTCACAAGGATATGACTTCAACTGGGACGGAACTCGCGGAGAAATCCTATGGCCTCGCGCTGAAGACCGATCCGCTGAACTGCCGGAACCCGCCAACAATGATTCCGTCGTTTTGCGAATCGCCGACGGCCCAATTCACTATCTGCTGACCGGAGACGCGGAACGCGAGGTCGAAAAAACTCTGCTGGATGGCCAGCAGAACTTACAATCTGAATTTCTGAAAGTGCCTCACCATGGAAGCAAAACCTCTTCGACCGGTGCATTTCTGGATGCCGTCAAACCGCAGATCGCCGTAATTTCAGTTGGACAGGACAACTCTTACGGTCAGCCCAATCCAGAGACGCTCCAGAGATACGTCGTCAGGAATATTCCGCTCTTCCAAACAGACCTGAATGGTGCCGTGACCGTATTGACCGATGGGCGCGCACTATCGGCGCGACCATTTGTGCCGAATGGGAAAATTGAGACTGTGGCCCTTCAATGATGAGGTCAGTACCGCTCTTCGCCGGATCACTCCTCCGGACTTTCGAGTTCTATGCCTTCGTTGCTCCGGAGATACTCGGAAATAACTTTGCGCGCTTCATCCGCCTGTGTCTGCAGCACAATCACATCAGAATCGCGAAATGCGTCCCCAGATTCCGCCATCGGAAAAGGATCGCTGGTCGAAGAACCCGGCGATTCGATTCCGGCACTCTGCAGCAGCCCGCGAATCACCATCGCTTCTGTGACAGAACCGGCCGTGTGAATGACTACAATCTTGTCTTTGCTGTGCCCGCTATCCACGCTGCATCCTTGGAAAAGCATATCTCGCTCGGTTCGAGATGTGCCGATACTAATCCAATACCAGCGGTATGACCAGACAGGATTTTCCGCCTCTGCTGCGTACAGAACTTACGGAAGCCACCGCATTCTGATCCAAAGGAGCAGAATCCCTACGGCAAACCCTATCGCAGCTTGATACTCACGATTTCTTTGGTAGAGGCTCCCAGAAAATCGCTCCGCGCCGGATAGCTCGAACTTTCGAAGCCGAGGCCAGAAGAGTGGGACATCCGCGGCATATTTCTGGAAACTCTCACCGTAATGTGCCTGCAGTTCGCCTTCTTCACGCTGCATCACCGCCGGATAAAACGCGATGAGATATGCCGCAACCACGATCGCGGCCCAAATCGACGCGCTTGCTACAACCAGTCCGGCGGCAAGAATCACGCTTCCAAAATAAAGAGGGTTTCGCGTGTATGCGTAAGGCCCGCCAACCGCAAGGGCCTGGTGTTTTCGTAAATGCCCGGCAGCCCAGGCTCGAATGATCAGTCCCAGCACGCCTATTCCGGCCCCG
>JASHYE010000363.1 GCA_030043155.1 Candidatus Acidiferrales bacterium
GCGCTCAGCGCGATATCGATACCGGAATCGTCTACGTCAACGCGCCCACCATTGGCGCCGAAACGCATCTGCCTTTTGGAGGCACCAAGCAGACCGGCAACGGCCATCGCGAATCCGGCCTCGCCGCCATCGATTTTTACTCGGAGTGGAAAACGGTCTACATGGACTACTCCGACCGCCTCCAGCGCGCCCAAATCGACAACGCAACAAGCTAGAGTTCAGAGGTCGCCTTATGAACGATCGATAGGGGACTCCTGCTTATGGGCCGGTGTGCCCCGCTAAATATTGCGGGCATCCTTTGGCGAGATTTGCTGCCTTTTCCGCATCCAGACTTTGCAATTTTTTGTACGCCTGAAGCACAGAATCTCGCTGTCCCTCTTCGCAGTAGTTCAGGCCAAGGGCATGCCAAGCTGTTACATCATCCGGCTTGAGGCGGATTGCTTGCTTGAAAGAATCAACCGCATCGCTGCGCTGGTGCAGAAAATCATAGTTAAGACCGAGATCGACCCATGTATCTTCGTCCCTTGGTGTGAGGCGGACAGCTTCCTTGTTGGCCTTGATGGCTTCGTTGTATTGCCCTAAGTCATCATAGGCGAAGGCAAGTGCAACCCATGCACGCTCATCGCTCGGCTTGAGCCGAATCGCTTGCTGGCAGGCATCAGTCGCTTTGTCATGCTGCGCCGCACCTGAATAAGCATCACAGAGCCTCAACCATGCGTCCTCATCATTAGGCTTTAACTGAATAGCATGTGTGTCGGCATCGATCGCCTTCTCGTGCTGCCCCAAGTGCTCATAGGTGGCACCTATACTCACCCATGCATGCTGATCGTCCGGCTTTAGCTCCAAAGCCCGTTTCTCGGCATCGACCGCTTTGTCATACTGGCCGACTCCGACAAACGCTTCACCAAGTTCGGACCAAGCGATCTCATCGTCAGAGTATTTCCGAACGCGCTCCGAAGCAGCCTGTTCCAGGCCATTCCAATCCTTTCTATTTTCCAAAGGGCCGACAACACTTGTAACCCAACGCAGCTCATCAGCTGCGGGAGGTTTCTTCTGCCAGCTACAGCCGGACGCAGCTAAGCACACGCTGGCTAACGCTAACAAAAAAAACCATAACCTGACGGATAGCGACTTCGAACCGTTACGTGTGTTCTGCGTCATGCCATCGGTGCTTTCTATCAACAGCGCCCCTCCCCCGTTGCGCATTAACGCTGGAATCGGCTCTTCGGCGATCTACGGATGCTTAGCTACACCGCGTCCGTCGCGCTGGGAGGCGGCATTGGCGACGGCGGCGGTTGCGGAGTCACCACCGGATAGTGTGGCGCTGGCGCAGGAATAGACGCCTCCGCCGCCTGCGCCAAATATCGCTGATACCAAATCGTCTCCGCCGAGCGCTGCCACAGCCGCGTCCCGAGCCACCACAAAATCATCAATTGCCCCAGGAAAAACGCCGTCTTGATCGCCGTGGGCGGCAGCACGTACATCCACAGCCACAGACCAAATCCGAATCCAATGCACGCCAGAATCGCAATTCCCACAAATCTTCCAAAGAGTCCGCCGAAATTCCGGAACGTCACGCCCCACGCCACTCGCAGCGCGCGCCTCACTCGTCGTTCGTTCTGCGCAACGCAATGCACCTCCGCCATGTCAAACCAAAGCCGCAAAATCAGCAGCAGCACCAGAATCACGATGCCAACCACAATCGAGCACCACACGCCCGCCATTGCCGAAACAGCGTTGTCGCCAATGTGGTTCGCAATCGCGCGCAATATGCGGTGCAAAATCGCAATCGGAATCAGGCACAGCAGAAGCCACAGCACCATGCGCACAAATCGCCAGAAAAACGCGCCGCACGCCTCAAAAAATTCCGAGGTCGTCAGCCGAATGTCCCGCCGGTAAACTTCCAGAATCCCGCCGGTCATGAACAGCATGAACACAAAAAATACCAGCGTGTACGCCAGCGCTGCGGGCGAGACGCTCAGCGGCGAAACTCCCGGCTGCACAGCCATCTCAGCAAGCGCGCCAATATCGAAACCGCTCACCAACCGGTGCGCCGCGAGACTGTTGTCCAGAATCGCTCCTGTTCGCGGAATAATTCCGTGGATCGAGAAAAACGCCAGCACGAAATTCACCACGAAAATCCACCACAGCAGCCGCTGCCGTCGCCAGACCAGCCCCGCACCGCCCCAAAACGCCCCTGTGTTCGTCCGCGCCATCATTCGCTCCTTGCGACTTTTTGGAGTGCGGCGGTCCGTCACGCGGATTGCGGCACAGCCGCAACTCGACGCCGCCTTGCTGTCCGGTTCGTCTCGCCACTAGCCACTGTTTCTCACGTCAAATACGAGAGCACCTGCGAAATCCACTCGCTCACGAACAGAAGAATATTTCCGATCTTCCGATTCGCCCGGCTGTCCCCGTCCGCCGTCTGGCTATCATTATAAAAATTGCTATCCATCCACATTTTGTGTTCCGGATCAATCTCCGCCGATTTAATCTGCGCCGACTTAATATACGAATAGCGAACCCAACGGTCTTTCCCGTCCCA
>JASHYE010000364.1 GCA_030043155.1 Candidatus Acidiferrales bacterium
CCAACTTCCTTTCCGCCGAACGTTGCTCGTTATCTGCTGCCGGACCGTCTGGTGCCAATCAACGGGATGATTGGTGATCTCTCGAGCGAGCAAACCGCCGGGATTTCCGATCCGCTGCAAAAAGCGCGGAAACTTTATGAGTACGTGATCGCACACATGCACTACGACCACGACGGAACCGGCTGGGGCCACGGCGATGCAATTTTTGCCTGCACCGCACACCACGGAAACTGCACCGATTTTCATTCACTTTTTATCGGCATGGCGCGCGCGGCAGGAATTCCCGCGCGGTTCGATATTGGATTTGCAATTCCTCCAAACGCGCACGAAGCGAAGCTGAGCGGATACCATTGCTGGGCGGAATTCTACATTCAGGGAACAGGCTGGGTTCCCATCGACGCTGCGCAAGCGTGGCAAAATCCTTCAAAGCACAATTATTTCTTTGGAGCGCTGGATGAGAATCGCGTACGGTTCACGCGCGGACGCGATTTGACGCTAAGTCCTCCGCAAGCAGGCGGGCCGGTAAATTACATCGTGTATCCGTATGCTGAGCTGAACGGCAAACCATTCAGCGGACTAACGCAGGAGTTTTCTTTTCGCGATTTGGGAGAACGAGTAGCCGCACGGACCGACTAGCCTTCGACGAACACTAACCTTCAACGATTACGGGATCATCGTCGCGTATCGCAGCCAGGACGCACTTCAGGAACTCCGGCGTCATCCATGCGAGATTGTGCACGGCGCGCGCGTGCCGCGTAGCACGAATGATGATTTCATTTTCGTTCACGCCACGAGCAATGAAGTTGCAGCCCGGAATAATGTCACAGCAGCGGAGAAGTTTGTGCACGGTGATTCTCCCCGACCGAATGCCGGGCCAGAAGGTGGGCTCAACGAGCAATCTTACGCGCCCGCGATAAAAATGCCAGCACTTTTTTCAACCCCTCCGATCAGCCGTAGTAAGAACCAGAACCTTCCGGGTAGTAGCTGCTTCCCGGAATGCCATTTTTAGCTCTCGGAGCGGCGCCGACAGCGGCGGATCATCAGTAGTCACCCTTTTCGCGGGACCAATAAATGGCGATGACTTCTTTATTGCCATTCTCGCTGGACGGCGGCAGGACGTCGATGTGTTTTTTGTAATGACAGCCCTTGTTGCCGATGGGGGAGGTGAGGAAGTCACAGTCGACGGGCGGCTTGTCTTCATACTGGAAGACCTGGCTGCTCGCGACGTGATACCACGTCGAGTATCGGAAACGATTGAACCAGGGCGCGTACGAAAAATAGTCGACGAGAAGAATAATGAGCCAGAGGCAGAGGATGAGGAGAACGGCTTCGAGCACGTGACTCTTCTCTTCGCCGTGGCGGTGGACATGGAGCTCAAGCGCATCGGTTACGGCGCGGTTGATTGTGCTGTACAACGAATCTTCGGAAACGGATTCCTGGCGCGACAGATGGCCGGACGCTTTTACTTCATTGGACGGGCTCACCTCATCTCCTTGTGACGATGGCATCGACGTGCGGCCAAATCATAACACCGAGTTACGGGGGCTAGGCAGGAGCGTCTGTGGCGGCGCGCTGTTGCCAACGGCGGGGTCGGCGCTTGGGGTCGAGGATTTTTTTGCGGAGGCGGATGGACTTCGGAGTGATTTCGACGAATTCGTCTTCCGCAATGAATTCGATAGCGGTTTCCAGAGTGAGCACGCGGTGCGGAACGAGGCGAATGGCTTCGTCAGCTGTGGACGCGCGCATGTTGGTCTGCTTTTTTTCTTTGGTGATGTTAACGTCGATGTCGGCTTCGCGGGAATTTTCGCCGACGATCATGCCTTCGTAAACTTCTTCGGCGGGGCCGACGAAAAGTTCACCGCGCTCCTGCAAATTCCATAACGCAAATGCAGTGGTTTTTCCGGCGCGGTCAGCGACGAGAGCACCGGTCGGACGCGAAGCAAGTTCGCCGGCGTAATCCGTCCAGCCGTCGAAAAGCGAATGCAGCAGCGCGGTGCCGCGCGTGTCGGTAAGAAGCTGGCCGCGCAGGCCGATGAGTCCACGCGAAGGAATTTTGAATTCCATGCGGACGCGGCCGGAGCCGTGGTTGACCATTTTCGAAAGTTCGGCGCGGCGGCTGCCGAGAGTTTCCATGACAACGCCGACGAAATTTTCGGGACAATCGACGACGAGGAGTTCGCAAGGCTCGAGGCGGCGGCCGTTTTCGGTGCGGATGACGATCTCGGGTTTGCCGACCATGAGTTCGTAGCCTTCACGGCGCATGGTTTCAATGAGAATAGCGAGCTGAAGTTCGCCGCGGCCGAGGACGCGGAAGGAATCGGTGCTGTCGGAATCTTCGACGCGAATCGACACGTTGGTGAGAAGTTCCCTTTTCAGGCGGTCGCGAATGTCGCGCGAAGTAACGAGTTGGCCTTCGCGGCCAACGAGCGGTGAAGTGTTGATGGTGAAAATCATGGCGAGAGTGGGTTCGTCGATGAGAAGCGGATCGCAGGGCGCAGGATTTTCAAGATTGGTGAGGGTCTCGCCGATTTGAATGCCTTCGACGCCGGCGATGGCAACGATGTCTCCGGCAGCGACTTCTTCGGCTTCGTCGCGTTCGAGGCCGCGGAAGGTATAGAGCTTGGTGATGACGGCAGGAGAAATGGCGCCGCCGAGCTTTGCAACA
>JASHYE010000365.1 GCA_030043155.1 Candidatus Acidiferrales bacterium
AGGGAAGGTTGCGGTAAAGTCCTTCCCGCCCCGGCAAGCCGTATCCCACCCAATGCTTAGATGCGGCATTGAAGCCAACGTACTTTGCTTTCAACCCAACCTTGTGGTCGCGGGCTTTGTCGAAAAGCACCGCCAGGTTCAAGGAGCGCGGCTTATAATCCTCGATTCGCTTCCAGAGAAAATCCTGCGGCACTCCCGTATGCAACATTGCATCCACCAGCAGAACGTCCCGTCCTTCCAACTGCGGCGGTGTCGAGAAGAAAAGCTCCGCGAATTTCGCCCCGCCCAACTCCACATCTCGCATCTCCGTGCGCACAAAGTGACAAACGACGGGGCACGTAATCTGGCGCACCAAATCGGCCGAGAACAAAAAGGAATTCTCGAGAATCGCGACCACGTCCAGGGTGCGGTCCCGGTAATCCCTGGAAATCGTCCGTCCCAGCTCACCAATTCGCGCCGCCAATTCCCTGCGGGAGTAGGCGACCGTCACGCGAGAATCACCCGCCGTCCTCGAGAATCCATAGGCCAGTACGTGTCGCCTCGCTTGTTGAGAATTCTTCCGCGGGAGGCATTCGGTCTGCCCACGCGATCCGCCCTTCGCTCGTTAAAACAGGCCACAGCGATCGCTGCGTCCCTGCGATTCGGCCCGCGATCAGCATCCGCGACAGCTTCCGCTTCTGCCGCCGCCCTGATGGAAGATATGCGTCGCTCGGCTTCCAGCTTCGGAGGACCACCGGCGGGCGCAGGCGTTCCGCGTCCAGAATCACTCCCCCACGGTTAGTTTCGCGCTCCCGCATAGACCAGTCAATTACTTTCAAACGGAACCTCTTGCCAAGTTCCGCAACCGTAATCGTCGTGGATCCCCGTTTGGGCACGTCCACGGCATAAGCGTACGTTGTCATCGGCCAAGTCCGTGCCTTGCCTGTCCTTGCCGAACCAGCACCGCTGAAAACCAGGTGGTCAAATTCCTTGCGAACGCGTGCTCCACCCGGCAACTCTATCTGGCTCCCGCTCAAGCCTGTTTGCGCGAGTCGAATCACCTGCTCCACGTGCTTTCGCGATAGTTCGCCTCGCTCTCTTGAAATGTCCGCGAATAATCTGCGAATGATGCGCTGCGTCAGCGCGCGGAACGGATTTTGTCCAATGGATTCGTCCGTATTGTGCACGCGCACACTTCCCATTGGCCAGAGAATGTCTCTAACGAGGATACGATTTTCCCCTTCGGAGCGCTTCACGATGCAATTGCATCGCTCGTTCACCAACAGCTGCCAGAATCTTTCGTCGTCGCGTGCCAGCGCCGCCAGTCCGCCCAGCGTGTCCGCGATCGCTGGCGAAAAATTCCTCTCGATCTGCGGCAGCAACTGCTCGCGGACGCGCGCGCGCAGCCTTCGAGTATCTGTGTTGCTCGCATCTTCCCTCCATTCCTGACGAATGCTTGAGAGATAGTCGCGCAGGTCCTTCCGCCGCATTTCCAGCAACGGGCGAATAATACTGTCGCGCACGGGATAAATTGCACCCAAGCCGGTAAGCCCCGTACCGCGAATCAATCGCGCCAGCACCGTCTCGGCCTGATCGTCGGCGGTATGTGCCGTTGCCACACGCATTGCGTCGCCGCGGGCCACCAGGTTCGAGAAGAAAGCGTAACGCAGCCGCCGTGCCGCATCTTCCAGGTTCCAACTGTGCTGTTTCGCCGCCGCGGCGACATCTTCTCCGCCAGCGACGAACTCGATTCCTCTTTGGCGCGCGAGCGATTCGACGAACTTCTCATCCGCATCCGATTCTTTCCCGCGCAACTGATGATTGAAATGCGCGACGCATAGGGTCACGCCCAAACTTTCGCGCAACTCCTCGAGCAGGCGCAGCAGCGCAACGGAATCCGCCCCTCCGGAGACGGCAACCGCAACGCGATCGCCTGCACGGAGCATTCCATCGCGCTTAATCGTGTTTTTCAGTAACGTAACGAGCCGCAAGCTCATAGCAAGAGGACAATTCTACAACGGTGGATTCTGTCAGGGGGAAACAGGTTTGCGAATTACCGCTCAGACATTTGTTGCGCAAGCAGCGCCCGGCTATACGCGATTCGCCGATCCAGAGCCACCGCGGCGAAATACGTGCAACTCACACGCTCCGCTTCAGCCCACTGCCAAATGCCCGGCGCGAATGACCGCGCGATCGAGCCGAGCCAGCCCATCATGCGGTAGTAAACGCGCACCACCGTCAGATCGCCCCGATCATCACTCTTTTGCGGGCAGAGCCGCACCAGTTGCACCAACTGCCCAAACTGTTCGCTGCGAATCTTTTCACCCTCGATGCCGGCGACTTCGCGAACCTGTTCAGAGAGCTCCGATTTTCGATAGGCGGCGATCACCGAGCGCGCGTAGGACACAAAGAATTGCAGCAGCGCCGCAATGGAAATCACGCAGATGAGTGCAGCAATCATGAGTGTTGATGCGCGGCCTGTCGCTGTGCCGCTGCCGCGCGCGCCGAGACTCGCGCCGTCTCCAGTCGCGCGTCTTCCGGAACTCGCGTAAACGTATAAGCCCACGCCAGTGGCAGGAACGTCGCGGCGATGGGCGGAACCCATTTCAGGAAGCTCGGTTCCAACTGCGGGAAAAGATTCCGCAGTGCGTAGCCGGCAGCGTCTGAGCTAAAGAAAATTCCCAGCGCCAGAATCAATTGGATCAGGCGCGTTCTCGTTTCGCGCAAAGTGATTACCGCACCCCATAGCAAGTAAGTCAGCACCACACCTACGAAATAGAGATTCTGGCTCATCTCGACCACGAAAGGCGTGGTGAGATGATGGACGGGCATTCGCCGCACGACCAAATAAGAGACCAATGCCGTGGCAGAAAGTAGGAACACTGTTCCCCAGCGAACATATTTCCCAACGCCCATTTGCTGAAACACTTGATAATAGAAACTCATGATTACAAAGAAGAGGGTGATGGTCAGCAGCGTATCCGTGTAGTAATAGACGTAACCATATAATTGTGAATGCACGCCGAACTTGAAGAGAACAATGTCCTGCGCGACGGTAACCACAACAGCCGCAAACATGTTAACGATGAGTGCAAGGTAGGAGAATCGTGCCTTGGAGGAGAGCAGACGAACCACCACGTAGGCCTCGGCAAGGAGGCTTAGTAGAACGAAAACGTAATCAAACAGACCAAGCATTCGATCTTACTCTCTGAGGCTTGGCCGATGATACGCGCTTTTTCGCCGGATTACCAGACGGTGGGTTTTCACTCCCCGTCCAGCATCACAGGGACCGGATTGCCCGCTGCCGCCTACTTCGGCTGATCGGGCAGTATGGGGACCGGATTGCCCGTGTTCGCCATCAACTTCGGCTGATCGGGCAGTATCGGCACCGGATTGCCCGTATTCGCCATCAACTTCGGCTGATCGGGCAGTATTGGCACCGGATTGCCCGTGTTCACCGCCACGACTGGCGACGCCACCTGATTGGCCGCCAAGTTGCGAAGGCCGAACGCGCTTACCAGCACCATCAACACTAAGACCACCAACATCAACCACTTGTTCATGAGAATCCCCCGAGTCTGGACTTACAACTCGGCGGATTCTATGTGGTCTCGTGTTGTCAAGGGGGAAATGTTTAGGATGTGTGCCTAAACAGTACACCCCTCCGTCCCTGGATTTGACCAGAGCCTCGATTCAGTTGTCCCCGTCACGGTAGCGGCTGAGCTCGGCACTGTCAACGGTACCTTGGTACCGCTGAGTATAGGTCAGCACAGGTCACGACCTCGTCTGGAGATCGAAATCCGCGTAGAGTTCGGCCTGCTGTGACGCTTCCGAATCAAGATTCGCGTATCATCCACATACTTGCTTGCGACTCGAGCGGCGCAATTGCAATAATGTGTCTTCCTATGGCGATGCCGATGTCTGCTTTTCCGGCTGATTCTGTAGAAACCGCCGCTCCGCGTGTCACTCTGCGAAATGCGTTCGCGCATCCCTACGACTCCGCCATTGCCGCGGCGCGCACTTGCTATGCTCCGCGGTTGATTCAGCCGGAGGAAGTCACCGAAAAGCAGCGCACCAATATTGGCGCCGCTACCTTTTACAGCGGACATCACACCGTTTACCAGCACGCGCATTTCGAATTCGGGCTTGAAAACGTAAGCCGGCAATTTGTGTGGTCCTTCCTCCATGCCCATCCTTTTTATAACTCCGAACAGCAAAGCCAGCGCTATGTCCGCCTGGATCGCCCGCAGGCGTATGTCCCGCCCGGGGATCTCCGTTTTCGCGCTGCCGAACGCGAGCTTTATGAGCGCGCCGTCGCACGAGCTTGGTCGCATTATCGTGAACTCGCTCGCATTCTCGAACCCGAGGCCGCTCGCATTCTCGGCGATATTTGGCACATCGGTCCGATGTCGCATCCGCGCCGCCTCGAAAAAATCAAAGCGGCCGCGGTAAAGCGCTCCATCGAAGTGGCTCGCTATGTCCTTCCCGTCGCTGCGTTCACCACGATGGTCCACACTATCTCCGGAATCGTCCTCCACCGTTTGTGGCGATTGCAAGCCGCCTGCGACACTCCCGCAGAGTCGCGCGCGATCATCTCCGAAATGGTCGAACGTGCTCGCGGAATCGATCCGCAGTTTTTCGACCGATTTCAGACCGAGCCGATGGACGATTTGCCAGAGTGGTCCGCGGCCGCGCCTGTCTCTTCGGGAGAATCCTTCGCGGCGGAATTTGACGCTCAGCTTGCGGGGCGCACTTCAAAACTTGTCGATTATTCGCCGAATGCTCTCAAGATTGCCGCGTCGTCCTATCGGGCGGTGCTTGGGCTTACGGAAGAGCATTGCTCGGACTCCGAAGCGATTGATCGCCTGCTGAACCCCTCGCGCAATCCTTATCGTCGCGAGCTCATCAATATCGGCGTACACGCTCCCATCATGCGCGCCCTGCAACACGCGAATTTCACGTTTGCCAAAAAAATCAGCCACACGGCCGATAGCCAGGATCAGCGCCATCGTATGATTCCCGGTTCGCGCCCCCTGCTCACGCTAGCGGACACACGCTCGCCCGACTACATCGCGCCTATGCTCATCCGTGAAAATCCGCAGGCTCATGAAATTTACGAGCAGGCAATGACGGAAGCGTGGGCCGCGAAAAACGAATTGCTCGACCGCGGCGTCTCCGCTGAAATTGCTCTCTATCTTCTGCCCAACGCCAAAGCCATTCGACTGGTTGAAACCGGCTCTCTGCTGCATCTGCTTCACAAATGGACCATGCGCACCTGCTTCAACGCCCAGGAAGAAATCTACCAGGCCTCCATGGAGGAAATTGATCAGGTGCGCGCCGTTTTTCCTCAGCTCGCTCCTTACATTGGCCCACCCTGCTTTCTCCGGGCTCACATCACCACACCGATCTGCACCGAAGGCTCGCACTTCTGCGGCGTGAAAGTCTGGCAGGATTTTCCGAATATCCAGCGCCGCATATGACTCGTCGCGGCAGTTTGGCGTATTACCTGGCAGCTTGGGTTTGCGGCTGCTTTTTCATGAGCGCCACCATCTGGTTGGGCAGCCTTTGGGTGCCCGGTACCCGTTCTCTTTCAGCGCTCCTATTTATTTATTTCCTTCAGCTAATGTACGGGGCGCTGCCTTCGCTCCTATTCGGGCTTGTGCTTCGTCGGGCAGCAAATTTGATGCGCTGGAGGCGTACATGGCATTGGCTTGGTGCTGGCGCGATCATTGCGCCCGCGTTAACTACTCTTCTCGGCTGGTTTTCTTCTTTTCAAGCGTTGCAGGTAAGCGGTTGGCGAGATTGGGTGTACTCCTCTATGTTGTCCTCCTCCGCAATCTATACGAGCCCGAACTGGATGGCGATTTTCACTGCCCCAGCAGGAGCGGCAACCGCCTGGGTGCTTCTTCGCATTAACCGAGCATTCGAGTCTTCAAGCATTTCGAATAATAGCGAGACGGACCTTACGAACGCCATCGCAAAGTGACAGGTCCTTGCATTGGATGCGGCGCTGTTCCTCCGCTGCGTTTCGTTTCCAGATGCGCCGCTTTCAACTGGAA
>JASHYE010000366.1 GCA_030043155.1 Candidatus Acidiferrales bacterium
CTATTCCATGATCGTGCCCACAATCATCGCGAACATGATTGCCTATTTCATCTCGAGAAAGTACCAGAAGGTTCCTTTGTTTGACTTTCTGGCTCGGCAGGATGGGTTCTTTTTGCCTTCCATCGAGGAGATGCGCGAGCATACCACTCTTCGCGTGGAAGACGCGATGCGTCCCGGCAACGGGATTGTGTTTCGCGAAGACCACCTCGCGGATCTCTTCCGCGACGCGGAAACCACAGCCGCGCCTCAACTGTTGCTGTGGCAGCGGGGAGGGGGATGGCGCCTCCTCTCGCGCGACGAAGTCCGGGCGCTGAAGCCCGATGATAACAACCCTCCCGAGATTCCATCCAAGGGCCCGGTTCCCCAACTCTATCCCGACCAGCATCTCGATGAGGCGCTGAGGGTTATCGGCGAATGGCCTATTGTTCCTGTCGTGAATCGTGCGAATCTGGAGAAGGTCGAAGGCGTACTTTCAGTCGACGATATCCTGCGAAAATACCGTATCTCCTGAATTTTCCTTGACTTCAGCGTCTAGTACTTTCGTACCTGCCAATCCCGCCGAAAAATGAGTCTTGCAGTCTATTGAGGCGCCGACACTGTAGGCCTATTCTCACCAAGGATCATGACCAAGGACATGCGAAGGTGACCCGTGGGACAACAAGAGCGTAGGTCGTCGCGCCGTTTTCAGATGAGACTTCCATTGAAGGTGCGTTGGACCGGCGACGCCTCAGTCGGAGAAGCGGCAACCGAAACAAGGGAAGTCAGCTCGCGCGGAATCTATTTCTTTCTGCCGAAGGATTTGAGGCACGGCGCGCCTCTTGAAATTGTGATGACCCTGCCACACGAGGTCACGTTTGCCGGCCCCGTGAAAGTGCGCTGCCTCGGCCACGTTGTGCGCACAGACGCGGAGCGCGAGCAGGATATCGGCATTGCCGCAGCGATTGAGCGCTACGAATTTTTGCGCGATGGAGAAGCAGCGTCGCTCAATTAGATTTCTTGCCCAGCCAGTTCGGAAGTTGGGTAGGAAAGCCGGCGGACGCGGGTCCCTCAGCCACGTTCGCCGGTTCTTTTTTTTTGACGCTCAGTACGCCACGTACGGCCCTGTGCCGCCGGGCGTGGACGCGCCGTCAATCGCTACATAGACATTCGTGCCGTAAAAGAACGGCAATCCCCAGTCGAAATAGAGAGTGCCATTTTCCGTTTCACCCAGACCCCCCAGGTACTCTAATGCGTCGTCCGACGTGTCGTCCACCAGCGAATCGGCATTTGCAACGGTGAAGCTCACGGTGCCGGAGTTGCCGTTTGAGTAGCCCTCGTTCTCCGCAGACAGGTTCGCGTTGTCCGTTGGGCAGTAGAGCTGTGTCAAGTCGGTGCATTCTGGTAGTCCCGTGGTTGCCGGATCAAGAAAGAAAAGCGATTCCGACCCCGAATCGACGAAGGCGTCATCGGTGTAGGGTACACCGCCGAAAACGGTTGTGAAGTTGCCTGGGTTGCCGCCGGTGCCGGGATCCACATCATAAATGGTTGCGCTGCCAAGCCCATTGTTGCTTTCCGTGCCTATGCCAAAGATGAGCGAGCCACTATCCGTCGGGCCCTCCCCTCCGGTCAGCGCGGTTAGCTCGACAATCACGCCGTTATTGTCCGTCGCAAACATCGCCACGGGATTAACTACTTGCGATGCGGTCGCTTCCGTCGTTACGAAGCAAGTCGCGGCAGTCGGGCAGGAATAATAGAGTCCTGGATTGTCCGCAGATGTTGCACACGCCGTTCCGCAATCCTGCGCAAAGTTCCCCACTCCGAGAATGCCGTTCGCACCCAGATTGTTCGCGTAGTCGATATCAGCCGGATTGCTCTCACCGGCGCCACCGTAGGGTGACGCGCAAGTGTCAGCATCCGTGTCGCTATCAGGAAAGCTGTTCGAGCCCATGACCTGAATCGGCAAAGACTTTGCAGTTTCGCCGGCGATGGTGAAATCCACCGTTTGCACAGGCCCCCACGCGAACCCGCTGCCAAATTGCGCGCATTCCACGACTGCATTCCCGCTGGCCGTTTGCTGCGTCGGCGAAATCGTCAGCGCCGACGCTTCGATGCGCAGGCCATAAGAGCCGGTATCCACCAGAATTCCGCTGATGGTCTGGCACGCCGTGGTGCTGCCCGGAGTGCAGATCGTCACGCTTGTATATGCCCCATTCACGTAGTTTGCCTCAGGCCCTCCGTTTACAGAAATCGTTGCAACATTTGCCGTGCCGCTTCCTGTTCCGCCGCCACCAGTGCTCGTCGTCGTTTGCGCGCTGCTGCAGCCTACCAGCACAACAAGAAAAGCCGAGAGAGCCACTGCAGTGAACTGCCGCGCCGTGTTGCGTGTCACCCTCCAAACTGCTCGCGTCTTCCCGCTCATCGGATCTCCTCCATCTGCACGTTTGCCGGCACCAGCGTTGGGTCATACGCCCTTCCAACAATCCAGCGCATGTGGCCGCCCATTGCGAAAACGAAGCCAGACTGATTGATTATGAGAGGAGCGCGCCGCAGCCGGCTGGTTTTCTGCGAATGAACCGCTTGCGTGAATGTCTGGAAATAGCTCCCCAGCAGTTGCCGCAGATCAGGGGCCATTGGACCTTGCCAGGAAACAGCAAAAACCTTGCCTTCAGGCGAAACGTATTCGCGCACCACAGCGCCTGTTGGCTCCTTGAGTTCCTGAACTGTGTACGCGCTGGTCGTAGTGCTGCGCAGCGTGCCCTGCAAATGCGCCTGATCGGCATGCACAGACGCGACATCGCCGCCAAGTGAGGCCTGCGCCGAAAGAGGCATAGCCAGAGCGACAAGCGCCGCTGCAAACGCAAGAAGAATTCGTTTCATGGAGTCATCTCCCCGCTTCATTCTATAAACGATAGATTTGATGCTGCCGCATTCCTGCAAAGATGTTTCGTTGTATATACCCCGTCCGATGGTACAGGTCAGCAGGCGGCTGGGTTCCGCGTACACAAAAGAGTTCACTGGCCGGCGCAAAAAAGTTCCACGAATCTCTGCGGTATGCTCCGAGGGCACGCAGGTCCTAAAATACTCGCCCTACGCTGGGATCCGGGAATTGAATGAGTCCAGGGTGAATGGTCGGGGCGTGGAGATTTGAACTCCAGACCTCCTGCGCCCAAGGCAGGCGCGCTACCAGGCTGCGCTACGCCCCGACTCTGCGTGTAAAGAATTATACGGTACTTCGCCCCGAGAATGTTGTGCTGACCAGCGCCTGCTGGTAATAGCGCGGCCGGGCACAGTCGGAAGCGGGATGGGTGCAGCCAACGCTGCTCTAGTCACTTGCCACTGTTTTGTATATTGTCTTTCCGTGCTGTCCATTCACCGCTTGCGCGCTTTCTGGCGGACCACGTCGCCGCTCGATCGGATCTGCTCCGCGCTCGTGATTCTCTGCATTGTCGCCTGGACCACGCCATTTGGCCGTTTTTTTGCCGCCATCCGTGGCTGGCTGATTCTGATTTTTCTCGTCGCCCTCGGCTTCATCATCGTTCGCTTGGCGCGCTGGGTTCGCCGGCGCCTTCTCTGGGGCTTGCGTAATCGCCTGATCGTTGCCTACGTTTTTATCGCGGTCGTTCCTGTCGTGCTGCTTTTTGCGCTCGCCGGCGTTTCCGCCTACTTGCTTTACTTCCAACTGGGCGCGCATCTTCTGAGCGATGACTTGAATGCCCGCGTCGGCGCCACCGCGAGCGTTGCGGATACATTGGCCCGTACTCTCCGGGCAGAGAGCATCCATGGAACTCCCCTTAGTCTTTCCGAGGTCCTCGCCGCTCCCGGCATTTCCGCCGTGCTTGGCAGCGCCCGCCAGAGTCTTCCCAGTCTCGAAGTCCAGCCTGTGCAAACTCCACTCGCGACTGGTTCTGTTCCTCAGCAAAATTTCTCCGGCCTTGTGCAAGCAGACGGAAAGCTCTGGATCGAAGCCATCGTCGCAGGCAACTTTGCTATGCGTGGCGAAACTCAGAGTGGTCCGGCAGACGCAGAGCTCTTCGTGCGGGTTCCCCTCACAAGCGCGTTCTTGCAAACTCTCGCACCGGACCTTGGCCCGGTCCAGCTCACCACTCTTCGTCTCGCCACATCCACCGACCGCTCCACGGATATTTTCACACTCAATGGCCAGCGCCTTGTTCGCGTCGCCCAGGTTTCCAGCGTTCGGCCCTTGCCTCCCAAACGTGCTTGGTGGGACATCGTAATCTCCGGCAGCTCAACGCTCGATGCCGTGCTCGCGCAGAAAGAAGGCCAGCCTTCCACCATTAAGGTCCCTGTAGTTGCGGCCTTTTCGATGCGGCCCTGGCAGTTCAATCATCGGCTTTTCGCGGCACTTGGCGCGGTCGGCGATCCGCTCGTAATCGCGCTCGTCCTGATCATCCTCGTTCTTCTGTCGCTCGGCGTTGCTGGTCTTATTACAGGCATTGTCCTGACGCGAACGATCACCATCGCCGTCGACGACCTCTATGAGGCCACCCGTCACGTCCGTCAAGGCGACTTTACGCATCGCATCTATGTTCGCAAACGCGATCAGCTCGGAGTGCTGGCGGAATCATTCAATGCCATGACCAGTTCCGTCGCCGAACTCATTGAAGAGCAGCGCGCTCGCCATCGTCTTGAGAACGAACTCTCCATCGCTCACGAAGTCCAAACGCAACTTTTTCCTCACGAGCTGCCTTCCGTTCCGGGCGTCGAGCTCGCCGCTATTTGCCGCGC
>JASHYE010000367.1 GCA_030043155.1 Candidatus Acidiferrales bacterium
GCCGAGAGTTTCTTATAACCATCCACGTAGCCATTGGCGATCTCGGCCGCGCGCTCCGGGCTTCTATCGGTAACCGAAATGCGGATCAATCCGTCCTTGAGGCCGCTATCGATGCTCGTGTTGCGCTCTAGGTCCTTGCGCGCGTCGGATTCTCGCTTGTCGTGGTAGACATTCAGGAGATCGAAATTATGGACGAGCGCGTTCTCTACGGTGCGGCTCTGGATCAGCGCGACCTGCATGTCGTTGGGGTTCTTGAGTCCGAGGGTCTGTTGCGCGAGGGAGCCCAGCATCCCCAAGCCGCTGCTCGCTTGAGACAGCAGAGCCGCTTCCATTGAATTGTCTTGCTGAGGCGGAAGCATCACCGTTGTAGCGGTATATCGGTTAGGCAAAGGGAGGGCAGTCAGCAGCGCGAGTACCGTAAAACTCGCCGTTCCAATGAGCAGCGCCTGACGGCGACCAAAAAGTACCCACAAAAGATCGAGTATGGAGACTCCAGCCTTCGGTCCCGAGACAGCGATTATCCGGTCGTCACTTATTACTGAACTCATTCAGTCAAATGTTTCGTATTCGAATCAAGTCCATCGGGTGCGACACCGCTACCATACCGCAATACGACAGCAGAACTGCGGTCGCAAAGGCGGGGCGATCAGCGCGCGTCACAGAAGACTACTGATTTGGCATTCGCGGATGGAGTTCACGCTTGCTCCCCAGTGCCGTGCCTTCCCCCTGCACTGAGCTTGCCAATGTGACGCGATTGCAAGTCGCGAAAATTTAGACACTTAGGATGTTAGAAGGTACGTTCGGAAAGTACGATTCCCACTATGAAACAGAATCCGTAATCACGATTCCCAGTACGAAAACGAATCCATACCGTACGGGAAAGAGGTGAGCTAGTTGCGGTCCCTAATCGACGCACGGGGCTTGCCAAGGCCTCGCATCCGGCACGATGGAGGAAGTGCTCGAAAACCTGCTAACGCCCGGGATCTGCGTTGCGGAACGAATATCCAACGGCATTGCTAGACGGCGCGCTCGGCGTCACGCGATGTAGGGAAGGCCCGTTGCGCGTCCTTCCGTTCCGCCGCGGGATGGCATAAAAAAGTGCAACTAATTGCCTACACTCCACGTCTGACGTAACATTGGAAAGGCAAATTGCTCGCTGCGAGAGGTATGACGACCTTTAGGCTTAGAGACGTCCAGCGAATCCTATTCGTCCTTTCACTGGCGATGCTGCTGGTGATGGCGACCACCGTCGGAAGCGTGTGGCATCATCACAGGGCAGCCACGGCTGAATCGTCATGTCCCATTTGCCATTTGGGACATCAAACGCCGCAGCAACCGATTGTGTATCAATCGGCGCCCACGTTCGTTACCACAAGCTTTGAAATGCCAGTGATCGAAGCTTGTTTGCCACCGACCTTCGTAGTTTCGAAACTCGCTAGCCGCGCACCTCCCTCTCTGTAGACCTTCGGCCAACCCTTTGGGCGTTCGTGCGCCCTGACCCTGCATTTCTATTTATTCGAGGAAGAAAATGTTCTATCGCGTACTGCGTATTTCCGCTGTTTTCGGCGCGTTTCTAGGCCTGGCGGCAACTGCTTTCGGCCAGCAGATCCAAGGTCCGGTTCGAATCACGCTGGATCAAGCTGTCCAGCTTGCCCTTGCGCATAACCACGCATTGCTGGCAGCGCGTACGACCATCGCACAAAGCAGGGATGCCGAAGTCACGGCAAATCTGCGTCCGAATCCCACTCTTGGCCTCGATTACATTGGCTTGCCTCTGCGTCCGAGCCAGTTCAATTGGGACAATATCGACCAAACGACGGAATTCGACGCAGGTATTTCTTACCTTTTCGAGCGCGGCAAAAAAAGACAGAACCGTCTGCAAGCCGCAAGAGATCAAACGTCTGTTACAGTCTCCACAGTCAGCGACAATGAACGCACGCTGACTTTCAACGTGGCCACGGCGTTCACCAATGTCCTTCTGGCGGAATCTACCCTCGATTTTGCGCAGCAGGACCTGAAAAGCTTTCAGGACAGCATCAATATCAGCGAATCGCAATATAAGGCGGGCGCGATCAGCGAAGGCGACTTTCTGAAAATCAAACTGCAATTGCTTCAGTTTCAAACCGACGTGACCGCAGCGATCCTTGCCAAGCAGCAAGCCCTTGTTTCTCTGCGCCAGTTGCTCGGCTTTGAATCCGTTCCGCTCGATTACGACGTTGCTGGCACCCTGGAATATCAAAAGGTTCCATATAACGTAGAGGACCTTCAGGTGATGGCGCTTAAGGATCGCCCCGATCTGCGCGCCGCTCAGCAAGGTGTTACCGCCGCGCAGAGCGCTTACAAACTGCAGCGCGCCGAAGGAAAAGTGGATGTAACCGGCACAATCGACTACACACACATTTCCAATCAGGATACGACATCATTCTACATCAACTTGCCGTTGGCGATTTTCAATCGCAATCAGGGGCAAATCGCGCAGGCGAGAGACGCTATCCTACAGGCGCAAGAGACGGAGCACGAAGCCTCTGAGCAGGTGATGAGCGATGTGCAGTCGGCTTTCGAGTCGCTCCGCACCAACGAACAAACGTTGCAGATTTACGAGTCGGGTTACTTAGGTGAATCCAAGGAATCAGTCGACATCAGCGAATATGCTTACAAGCGCGGCGCCGCGAGCCTTCTCGATTTTCTCGATGCCGAACGCAGCTATCGTGACACCCAATTAGCCTATCGCCAGCAGCTTGCCTCTTACATGCTGGCTCTCGAGCAATTGCGCGAGGCGGTAGGCACAAGGAACTTGCCATGAACAATACTCTATCCTGGAAACTCCTGCCTGCTCTTAGCGCGGCTGCCCTGCTTGCGGCGGGCTGCGGTTCGAATGGCCGCGAGTCTGCGGAGAAAATGACGTCGTTTGCAGCGGCAAACAACGGCGGGCAGGCGGAACTTTTCACCGTGCCGCAAGACCAGATGTCGCACGTCCAAATTGTCACGATTGTGCCGCACGAGCTCACGCGCACACTGCGGCTCAGCGGACAGGTGTCCTATAACGGCTTCAAGACGACGCCGGTCATTTCGGCCGTTGGCGGTCCCGTCTCGCGTGTGCTGGCATTTCCGGGCCAGCACGTAAACGTCGGTGACTCCTTGCTGGAAGTCGCTAGCCCGGATTTCTCCTTGCTGCGCGCCAGTTATCTGAAAGCAAAAGACACGTACGACGTGGCCGACAAGAATTACGCCCGCGCTCAGGATCTATATTCCCACCACGCCATCGCGGAAGCGGATTTGCTTGCTGCTGAATCCGCAAAAAACCAGGCGCAGGCCGACCTTACGGCGGCCGAACAGTCGTTGCGCATCCTCGGAATCACGCATTTTGAGCAAATCGCGGACGCCTCGCCCGCCGCCGAGATCCCCGTGCTTGCGCCGATTGCCGGAGAGATCGTTGACCGCGAATGCTCGCCCGGACAATTGCTGCAAGCCGGCGCCACGCAATGCTTCACGATTTCCGACATGAGCACCGTTTGGGTACTCGTGAATGTGTATCAGAACCAACTGTCATACATCCACTCGGGCGATTCCGTCTCTGTAACTACTGACGCATATCCGACGGTATTTCACGGCAGAATTTCGTATCTCGCGCCAGCCGTTGACCCCAATACGCGTACCTTGCAGGCGCGCATCGTGACCGACAATCCTGGAGAAAAATTGAAGAATCAGATGTACGTGACCGCGACAGTTGTTGCCGGCACGATTCGCAATGCCATCACCGTGCCGGTGTCGGCCGTTCTCAGAAACAGCGAGAATCAGCCTTTTGTCTACACCCAGACGGGAGCGAGCCAATTCGCCCGTCGTATGGTGGAGATTGGCGAGACGCAGGGCGGTCAAACGGAAATTCTCAGCGGAGTGTCACCGGGTGAAAAAATTGTCGCGGATGGCAGTCTCTTTTTGCAATTCCAGAATTCCTTGCAG
This sequence comes from Candidatus Acidiferrales bacterium, assembly GCA_030043155.1. Next base: position 3,961 of record JASHYE010000367.1, read on the forward strand.
CGTTAAGCGACGGAGCGCTCGAAAATGATCCATCGAATTGTCGAATTCGCTTTGCGGCAACGGTTTCTAATCCTCCTGCTCGTTGCTGCGTTGATCATCGGTGGATCAATTTCTTTTCAGCACATGCCCGTCGACGCCTACCCCGATCTTTCACCGCCAATGGTTGAACTGATTACGCAGTGGCCCGGCCACGCGCCCGAAGAGGTCGAGCGCCTCATCACCATTCCTCTTGAAGTGGAGATGAACGGCGTGCCGCACATGCGGGTCATGCGCTCCATCTCTCTCTACGATCTTTCCGACATCATCATGACCTTCGACGAGGGCACTGACGACTACTTCGCGCGTCAGGTGGTGTTTGAGCGGCTCGCAGATGTCAACTTACCCCCGGGGATTACGCCGTCGATGGCGCCGCTTTCCAGCCCCAGCGATCTCGTTTACCGCTATGTGATCGAAAGCCCGGACCGCAGCCCCCAGGAATTGAAAACATACGAGGACTGGGTCATCGAGCGCGGCTACAAATCGGTCCCTGGCGTAGCCGACGATTCCGGTTTCGGCGGCACCGTGATGCAATACCAAGTGCTGCTCGATCCCACCAAGCTCTACGGCTATCACCTTTCCATCCCCACTGTGATGCAGCAACTCGCCAATAACAACGCCAACGCGGGCGGCGGTTTCTATTCGCAAGGCGGCCAGTTCTACTACGTCCGCGGTCTTGGCCTGATGCGCGATATGGCTGACATCGGAGACACCATCGTGGGCAGCCAGAACGGCGTGCCCGTGCGTATTCGCGACATCGGCCAGGTAACCATGGGCCACGCTCCGCGCCTTGGTGAATTCGGCTTCATGAAAAACGATGACGCCGTCGAAGGCGTCATCCTGATGCGCACTCATGAGCAAACGCAAAACGTGCTGAAAGGCGTGGAAGCGGAAACGAACGACTTAAACCAGCACGTGCTTCCGCCCGACGTAAAAATTCATCCGTTTTACGACCGCAGCGACTTGGTCAAGCTGACCATCGATACGGTTGAGAACAACCTTCTTCGCGGAATGGCTTTGGTCTTTATCGTTCTTCTCTTCTTTCTGGTGAGCGTGCGCGCCGCAGTGATTGTAGCCCTCACAATTCCCCTCGCTCTGCTCTTTTCTTTCATCTGCCTGCATGCGAAGGGCGTGGACGCCAATCTCTTATCCATCGGCGCCATCGATTTCGGAATCATCATCGACGGCACGCTTGTGATGGTCGAAAATATTTATCGCGAGCTCGGCTTGCGTGCTGGTCAAAATTATAAGTTCAACGAAGTCCTCCTCGCCGCCGCTGCTGACGTCGACCGGCCCGTCTTTTATTCCATCGCTGTCATCATTGCGGGATACATCCCCATTTACGCTCTCAGCGGCCCTTCCGGCAAATTGTTTCACCCCATGGCAGACACGATGTCTTTCGCTTTGCTGGGAGCGCTCCTTCTCACGCTCACCCTGGTTCCTGTGCTTTGTTCCTACTGGCTGAAAAACGTCAAAGAGCGCGTAAACAAGCCTTACGAATGGATCAAGGGTAAGTACACGGGTGAATTGGAATGGTGCCTCGATCACCCGAAGTCAACAATCGTCGTCGCGTTGCTCATTTTTGGCGCAACTCTCTTGCTTGTGCCCTACATAGGCGGCGAATTCATGCCGCATCTCGATGAAGGCGCATTGTGGGTCCGCGCGACCATGCCCTACACAATTTCGTTCGAAGAAGCGGCCAAGTTTTCGCCGCAAGTCCGCAACATCTTGATGTCCTATCCGATGGTTACGCAGGTCGGTTCAGAGTTGGGCCGGCCGGACGATGGCACAGATTCGACGGGCTTCTTTAACGATGAGTTTTACGTGGGCCTAAAACCCTATAACGATGTAACATGGCGTCAGACCGGTATCCGCGATAAAGCGGAATTAACCGCTGATTTGCAGAAAAAACTCGCGGCTTTTCCGGGCGTCATCTTCAATTTCACCCAGCCTGCAGAAGACGCGGTCGACGAAGCCCTCACAGGACTCAAAAGCTCTCTCGCTGTGAAAGTTTACGGACCCGATCTGAATGTTTTGCAAGACAAGGCGATTCAGATCAAACGCATTCTCCAAGGCGTTCGCGGCTTCACAGAATTGACCGTTGTGCGCGAACTCGGCCAGCCCGCTTTGATTATCAATGTCGACCGCGACAGGATCGCGCGCTATGGCATCAACGTCGCCGACGTCGAAACTGTGATTCAAACTGCCGTGGGCGGCCAGGCAGCCACGCAGATCATTCAAGGCGAGAAATTGTTCGACCTTGTGGTACGCATGGAGCCGCAATTCCGCTCCAATCCGACACAGATCGGCAATTTGCTGGTTGGCACACCGTCGGGACAGCTGATTCCGCTTAGCCAGCTTGCCGACATAAAGGAGAGCACAGGCGCCTCGTTTATTTACCGCGAGAATAATTCCCGCTACATCGGCGTGCAGTACAGCATCGAAGGGCGCGATCTGCAGAGCGCAGTTCTCGAAGGGCAAAAGGCGGTTAACGCCGCTGTGCAAATGCCGCCGGGCTACCGCATGACCTGGGGCGGCGAATACAGTGAACTCGTAGCAGCGCAAAAGCAGATGGAACTGATTGGCCCTCTCGCTGTGCTGCTGATTTTCTTCATACTCTTCGCTTTGTATGGAAATTTCAAATTCCCGATCAGTATCGCCATCGGCGTGCTGATCACCGAACCGGTTGGCGCGCTCATCGCGCTCAAGCTGACGGGAACTCCGTTCAGCGTGTCCTCGTTGCTTGGTCTGCTCGCCTTGATGGGCGTTTCTGTGGAAACCGCGGTAATTCTTGTGTCTTTCATTAACAAGCTGCGCCTCGAAGGTAAAGATATCCGGACGGCGACGCGCGAGGCTTCGCTGCTTCGCTTGCGTCCTATCATGATGACGGCGCTCGTCGCCTGCCTCGGTTTGCTTCCCGCCGCGTTATCGCACGGCATTGGGTCAGACACGCAGCGGCCTTTCGCTATCGTGATCGTGGCCGGTTTAATCTCCAGATTGTTTCTGGGATTCTTTGTTAACCCTGTGCTCTATGAGGTTGTCGCGCGCGACGGCGACGTTTTGCAGGTCTAATTTCAACGTTCTTGAGCCGCCCCGGGCGGCCGGTCGGGCGTTTCAATCTTGAACTGCTTGGCGTATTCCGCGACCAGCCGCTGCCATCCGCCGAACTTCGTCGCTTTGCCACCAGCAATGCGGCCAATCGGACTTCCACTGAGAAGACGGTCCAAAACATCGAAAGAAATTTGCCACCCGGCAGCGCCCCACGCGATGAAACGCCGATCGATGTCGTGCCACAGCGTCAGGCGCGTCCCACCCGCGATAGCTTCGAGTTCCCAGCGAATGTCATTGTACTCAAGCACGTTGGGAGCGTCAGCTCGCGTCACTTTTGTCTCGATCACGCTGCCCGTTCCAACCCAGGTGAGCTTCACTGCGCCAATCGTGCTGAGGCTTCCGTCGGCGTCAAAGGGCGCCCATTCGCGCAGATGCGCCGGGTCGGTGAGCGCCTGCCAGACTTTTTCTGGCGAATGACGCAGTTCTCTTGTGAGAATGAGCGTCCACTTTTCTCCACCCTTTCGTATCTGCGCTCCGCGGGCCGGGCCCGGCGGGTACTGCTCGCACTCGTTCATTGCGCCGCCGTTGATTTCCATGCCAGCTGAACGAGCTGAATGAGGTTGCCGCATGTATCGTTCAGCATCGCAATCGTCGAGGCGGTCACGTCGGTGGGGGGCATGGTGAACTGGGCCCCTCTGCCCTTGATTCGTTCATAATCGCTCTTTACGTCGTCAGTGTAGAACATGGCCGCGGGCTGGCCCTGCTGAAACATCGCCTGCTGGTAGGCTTTGGCAGCGGGATTGTTGTTCAGGGACAGTTGAAGTTCAGTGCCGTTCGGCTCATCGGGCGATGCCACAGTCAGCCAGCGATACGGGCCTTGACTAAAATCGTTCTTTTTGGCAAAGCCCAGAACTTCTGTGTAGAAGCGCAAGGCCCTATCTTGATCGTCCACATATATGCTGGTCACTTTGATTTTCATTTCGTTTCTCCTTGGCGGCGTTCGCGGTTCGGGCCGCGTCGCTTGCTGTTCGTTCTTTCTTTCGTGGGTGTTGATGAATCCATGCGGTCGAGGTGTCGTTCGAGCGCGTCTACGTGCGCCGTCCAAAATCGCCGGAACTGAGCGAGCCAACTATCCACCTCCTGGAATCGCTCAGGTCTCAGCCGGTAGAGACGGCGTTGCGCATCCACGGTAGACTCCACGAAACCGGCCTCACGCAGTACTCGCAGGTGCTTTGACACGCTCGGCTGCGGCATATGAAGGTCGCGCTCGATTTGCCCCACCGATTGTTGTGACGAAACCAGCAGGCTCAAGATCGCGCGGCGGTTCGGCTCGGCAATGATTTCAAATGCAGATTCCATTTCCTTTATATACATCACAACGTATATACGTGTCAAGACATATTATTCAACCAGCGCTGACCAAGCGCGATTCCAGCCTGTCATACATTCGTCGAAACGAATCAGGCGCGGCGGACTCCACTTCTTCCTTTGATGCGAAGCACAGGTGCCATATTCATTCGGATGGCCGTTCGCGATTGGGATACAATCTGCGGGCTCTCTACAGATATGACAGTCTCTTTGGGAACGCGACTAGAGCCCTACGAAACCCTCACGCCGCTCGGCGCAGGTGGTATGGCAGAAGTTGAGCTGCTTTGGCGGCGTTTGAGCCGCCAGGCGAAATCCCGAGCGGTTTTTGCGAGGGATCTGCTTTGCTAAACACAGGCGCAAAATTGGGGCCCTATGAAATCCTTGCGCCGCTCGGCGCGGGTGGAATGGGAGAGGTGTACCGCGCGCGCGATACGCGGCTTGACCGCACGGTCGCGATTAAGATTCTGAACTCTCAACTGGTCGCCAGCATTCCGTTACGCGCGCGTTTCGAGCGCGAAGCCAAAATCGTTTCTCAGCTTCAGCATCCGAATATCTGCGTTCTTCATGATGTCGGCAGCGATAACGGAACCGAATATCTCGTCATGGAATTTCTGGACGGCGAAACGCTTGCCGAGCGACTGAAGCGCGGCCCGCTGACAACGGAAGAGCTTCTGAAAATCGCCATTCAGATCACCGACGCGCTCGAGAAGGCGCACCGCGCCGGCGTGGTGCATCGCGACTTGAAGCCGGGTAACGTAATGCTCACGAAGGCGGGAGCGAAGCTGCTCGATTTTGGATTGGCTAAGCCTGCAACGGCAGGAGCAGCCGCGAACGTGCCGGCTTCGGCGCTGACTGCGGCTCCCACGCAAACCAGTCCTGCCCTTTCACCTTTCACTTCGCCGACGCTTGCGCTGTCGCAAGCCGGGACTCTAATCGGCACGCTGCAATACATGTCGCCAGAGCAAGTGCAGGGCATGGAAGCGGATGCACGTAGCGACATTTTCTCATTCGGCGCGATGCTTTTCGAAATGGCCACGGGCAAACGCGCGTTCGAAGGCAAAACGCAAGGCAGCATCATTGGCAATATTTTAGCGAACGATCCGCCGTCGGTGAGCTCGTTGCAACCAGCAAGCCCAGGTCCGCTTGATCGCGTTGTGCACTTGTGCCTGGCGAAAGATCCTGATGAGCGCTTTCAGTGCGCCCACGATTTGAGACTGGAACTGGAGCGGATTGCCAATGCGTCAGCAGCGCAGACACCGGCCGAGGGGAAGACGAAACAACACTGGCTGCCGTGGACAGCAGCGGCCGTAATGGCGATTGCAGCGATCGTACTCGCAGCTGCGTACATGCAGAAGCTGCGGGCGCCCGCGCCGCATGTGATTGCGCTCAACATGCCACTCACGGATGTGGATTCGCCCACCCTGATCGCGCTTTCTCACGATGGCCGTTATTTCGCGTACATGGCCCAGAAGGACGGCAGGCGAGTACTTGCGGTCCGCTCCATGGAAACGGGAACCGTTCAATATTATGCCGATCTCGGTGTGGCGGCCCTCGCGTGGTCGCCGGATGATCGCTGTCTGTTTTTTGGAACAACCAACAAATTCGCGGAACTGGACGTGACGAACGGAGTCATCAACGAGGTGACGCCACCGTTGCTTACTGTTCGAGGCGCAGCATGGATGCCGAATGGCAAGATTCTAATTGGCGGAATCTCTAAGGGGATTCTGCAAATCGATCCATCGAAAGCAGGCATGCAAACATTAGTCAAGGGAGGAGACGCCGAGTATTTGAATCCCGTGATGGTGGATGCCGGACATTTCTTGTTCAGCACGGGCAGCGTGGTAACCCGTATATTCCACGTGATGCTCAGTACCACGGACGGGAAGACAGTCCGAGAGCTTCCGATCACCTCGGACACTCCGGGCGATTATGCAAATGGGTATGTGCTCTTCACCCGTAATGACTCGCTGATCGCACAAGCGCTGCGACGTGATGGATCGATAGGCGCATCAGTCGATATTGCCAATCACCTGGCAACTGAATCCACGCTGTTTCCCACTTTTACCGTTTCGCGAGACGGAACCCTCGTTTATGAGAGCGGAACTGGCGGAGCCGAGGAACTCTTGCTGCTGGACCGAACTGGCAAAGCTACAACCTTGCCGCTGGTTGGCGCTTCATATAACAATCCGCGCTTCTCACCTGATGGCAAATTCATCGCCTATGATCTTTTTGACGACAGCGGGAATCGCGATGTCTGGATTTATAACCTTGCGCTCCATCAAGCGACTCGGTTTTCGCTGGGCGGAAGAAACAGCGATCCCATCTGGTCGCCGGATGGAAAAGAAATCGCATACACAACCTTCGCCAACGGGAATTATGAGCTTGTGGCGCGGCCGGCGAATGGAGCAACGGGCGAGCGCGTGCTGGTCAGCAATTCGGCGCCAGTTTTTGCGCGCGACTGGTCTCCGGACGGCCGATTTATCATCTACGACCAGTTTATGGCCGGATATGCTGCTGTGGCTATCTGGAGGGTCGCGGTTGCGGCGGGCAGTACCCCTTCGGAGTACATAACCGGTGACGGCTTCTCCAAGCAGGTGGCCCGAATTTCGCCGGACGGAAAGTGGATCGCGTATGTATCGAATGAATCCAGCCAGAACCAAATTTACCTGGAATCGTTTCCGGAACGAACCGGCAAATGGCAGGTTTCCACTGGCGGCGGAATACAGCCGCGCTGGTCCGGCGACGGGCGGCGAATTTATTTTCTCTCTCCCGATGACAAAGTAATGGCGGCGGATGTGGCATTCACCGCGTCGGGACCGCAGGTCACAAAAATCAACGAGCTATTTGCCGTGCCGCCTTCGCTGATCGGCTCTGGAAATCCGCTCGACGTAACACGTGACGGGTCGCGCTTTGTGCTGAATGCTCGCCGGCCGGATACAGGGAAAACCTGGAACGTGCTACTGAATTGGACGTCGCTGGTAAAGAAATGAAAATTGCTATTCGCCCGGGTGGTACTCCTTCTCCATATGACCTTTGAGCTGCGAGCGGTAGAAGTACACCTCACGGAGATTGCCGGTGGCGTAGCGCTCGGCTTCGTCCTCGAAATGAGGCGATGAAGGATTGCCGCTCTCGCCGCCTGCGGTTACAGCACGCGCGCGAATCGTTTTTCCAAAATCCACAGCGGCGACGAAGCTGTTTCCACTGGTTCCGTACCATTTCTTCGTATTTGGATATGGGCGTGCACCGAAAGAAGCGAGCGAGCCCCAGAGTGATGAAGTGAACATCACCGGGATACTCGGCTTCGAATCGTCAAAGTGCGATTCAATATCGTCGTCGAGACGCTGGAAGCGATTGATGTCGCCCCACGGAGTTTTCCACGTTCCGAAATCGGCGGTGAGGCGATCCGAGGCCGCTGCGAGCGATTGCAGCAACTGCTCGGGCGGCACTTTGGTTGCAACGTAATCGTAAATCGGAATATCGGCCCCTCGCGAGTCCCGATACTATTGGCGCATCAAAACTGTGCCCCAAAAAACAGCAAGCGAAGTTGGAATGGAATCCGCGCCCCAGCGATAATCCCACGTCCTAAGCGCGGCAATTTGATCGCGCAGTTTCGATTTCAGCGGATCCGAATCTGGAACTTGATCCCACGCTTTCGTGAGTACAGGAATCGTCTTTGCAAACCAGGGCAGATAGCTATCGAAAGCGACGGAGGAAAGCAGCGTATCGATCGTCAAACCCTTATTGCTGGAGAGGGCTCGGACTGCGTGAAGTCCGCGCGCCGATTCGCCGCCGGTTTCAACATAAATCGGATAGTCGCTTTTCTTCAGACTGCCCACGCCGGCGGAGTTCCAGGGCGCGTCATTGGAATTGTAGAGCCACCCGCTCTTGGGATTGAGCAGGTGAGGCGTTTCGTCGAGCGTCAGCAGAGGGCCCCAATTCGTCGCCGGATTGCTGCCGTCAACGGGCTTGGTCCAATCGAAATGGGTGTCGCGGCGCGGAATGAAATCTCCGTGAAAATAGGCGATGTCGCCATCAGTATCGGCAAAAATCGTGTTGTTCGACGAATTCGTGTGCAGTTCCATCGTTTGGCGGAACGCCTTGTAATTGGTCGCCTTTGTCCGCGTGAAATCCTGAATGAGCGCTTTGATGTGCTCCTGCATCAGCCGAATGGTGAGCCATTTTCCATCCTGCTCGCCGATGACCGGCCCATGCATCGTGTAATAGGCAGTGAACGTTCTGTGCGCCATGCCCTGCGGCGTGATGTATGACACAGTGATTTGCCGCATGCGAACGGGAAGCTCTTTGTTCCCGTATTTGTAGTAGTAGCGGCCATTTTTCTTCGTGACCGTTTCCAGATATTCGCTGATGGCATTCACACCGCTCGACGTGTGCATCCAGCCGATATGCGGATTGAAGCCCTGGTAGACGAAGAATTGACCCCACGTGACGGCGCCGTAGGCGTCGAGGCCCTCGTCACTCGCCATTTGCAGTTCAGATCGAAAATAAAACGACGTGTGCGGATTAATCAGCAAAAGCGCGTGCTGATCAACAGAGTCGGACGGCGCAATGGCAATGCCGTTGGAGCCGGTGGGCTCAGCAGGACCATCTTCGACCTCATCGCGCGCGGCGGCCTGTGAAAGCGGCTCTTTGCCGTAAAATTCGGCGATATCTGGGATACTCGCGCGCTCGATGTCTCCGCCGATGCTGCCTTCGCTGAAGCTGAGCGCCATCCACGGCTCGAACTTCGTGATAACCCGCGGCTTCACTTCGGGGTGTTTGTAAAGATAGTAGTTGAGTCCATCGGCGAAGGCGTTCATGAGCTTTTGCAGCCACGCGGGGCTTTCGGCGTATTCTTTTTTCAGCGCGGATGGGTCGATGAAAAGCTTCATGCGCAAATCCTGGTAAATTTTCGATTGGCCCTCGGCTTCCGCGAGAAGCCCCATCGCGTTGATGTAATTCGTTTCCACGCGATTGAAATCGTCTTCGGCCTGCGCGTATTCCATGCCGAACACCGCATCGGCATCGGTTTTCCCGTAGACGTGTGCGATGCCCCAGTTGTCACGAATGATGGTGACGTTATGCGCTTCCTGCTCCCAGCGGGCGATCTCCGGATTGCTGGCCCCTACAGAAATGAAACAGGCGGAAAAAATGGCAAAAAGGATCAGCTTCTTCATAATGGCCCCTGCGCGAAGAAATTGAGTCAACTCGAACGCGCCAGCCTAACACAAATTCTGCTCTGCAGGCCCCGCCTTCCCTTCAATCCTTGTCAGAGCTAACATGCCCTTCGAGAAAATGCGACGAGATGACATTCGGCGCGTGGGCTTGGCGCGGGTGCTTTCGAAAATGGGCTACTGCTCGCGCTCGCGCGCTGCTGAATTGATTCGCGCGGGGAAAGTTTGCCTGAATGGAGCAGTGCGGCACGATCCTGAGTTGCCGGTTCGATTGGGCCATGACCGGATTGAGGTCGCGGGCCAGCTTGCAGCCGCTGCGAAGCCGGTCTACCTCATGATGAACAAGCCGCGCGGCATCGTCACAACTGCTTCTGATGAAAAGGGACGGCAAACAGTATATGAGAATTTGCCGCGCGAACTGCCATGGGTTGCTCCTGTAGGGCGGCTTGACAGGGCCAGCGAAGGCTTGTTGCTCCTCACCAACGATTCCCAATGGGCTGCGCGCATCACTGCGCCGGAGTCGCATCTGGACAAAACGTATCACGTGCAGGTGAATGCGCTGGTGACGCCAAAAGATTTAGAGCGCCTGGTGCGTGGCGTACGGATGAAAACGGGCGAAAAGCTGCGCGTAAAACGAACGGAAATCCTTCGGCAAGGCGAACGCAACACTTGGCTCCTGATCGTGCTGGATGAGGGCAAGAACCGGCAAATCCGGCGAATCCTGCAGCAAATGGGAATGGAGACGCTGCGCCTTGTGCGAGTGGCCATCGGCCCCCTCGAATTGGGCGACCTTGCAAAGGGCGCACACCGGTGGTTAACGCGCGAGGAAAAGGTCAATCTGGATCGCGCAATGCAGGCCCGCTCAAGAAAAACGGATTCATCAGCGCAATAGCGACCACGAAGGAAATCACGAATGAAAGTCCACCCAAAGCGGAAGCGTCAGTTCGTGTGCGCGACGTTATAGGAGCCGCTGAAGAGGAACGTTGCGCTGGCAATTGCCTGAGGCGCCCACCAAATTCGGTGCGTCCAGCCGGAGCTGCGCTGGAAGCGGCGCGCGACATAGTCGAGGCCAATCGGTATAGCCTGAATGGCGCCATAGATTCTGTCGGAGCTGGCGAACGGACGCATCAGTGGGTCGGCTTCCACGCGCCCGTTGGAGAGCGCGTAGCGCGTTGACCATGCGTCGAATCCCGCGGAGCTGTGCTCGACGGCGCTCAGAAAAATCCAAGACTTCCTGTGAGTGATGGGCGCCTCATCGGGCGGCCGGAAGGCGGGCGGCGAAGGCAAACGCACGCTGGCCATGGAAGACGCAGTGAAGTCAACCGATGAAGCCGACGGACCAACGGTCCGCAGGCTCGTCTTGGTGGCGTCAGGCACGGAATTCCTGCCGGATGCGCTTAAAGAAGCGCTGGCAGCACTCCCAGGCGCGAGCGCGTGCGTTTCGGTAACAGTCTGCGTATTCGCCGACTGGGCAGTATTTGCGGCGGCTCCGGCCACCGGGAATTGAAAGAGCAGCACTGCCACAGCCAGGATCATGCGCGTCGCTCCGTAACGACCCTATTTCACTAGAGCGACGCCCCTGTGGACAATGGTACAGGCGAGCAATTTACCAGTACTTTCGGGCAGCATGCAGATAGTACCAATGTCCAGGATGGGTTGCTTGGGTTTTCAAGGCTGTGGAGAATCCCTGAAAAATAGAAAGGGCCGGTCAGCTGATTGCGGCTGGCCGGCCCCTGATTTAGTTCTAGACCACCTCTTGCTGAGACTAGAAGGTGATCTGCAATCCCGCCTTCAGAGTGCGGGGACTATCGCCAAACTGCTGCGGTGTTCCAAATCCCGCATCAAAAGAGTCGACGCCAGCGTCCTCAATAAATGGATCGACACTCGAGTAGTTTGGATGGTTGAAGGCATTCAGCATATCCAGGCGAGCCTGGAGATTGACGCGCTCGCTGAATTTGAAGGTCCTGAATACCGTCATGTTCGCAATGTTGGTATGGAAGTCGCGGCCACTGTTGCGTGCGATGTTCCCGTAAGGCGTGTTGAAAATACCGTCAGCCGTGATCCCGTTTACGATATAACGCACTTGACTATTTGACACCGTGTTGGTCGCCCCCGTGGTATTGACGGTGTTGAAATTAAGTAGCGTATTCGCCGCCAAGCCGCATCCGTCGCCGTAAACCAAGCAAGCATCACCAGCGTAGATACCTACCGAGTTTGCCGGAGCGGAGGGATTGCCGAGGAAAGGACGGGCAGTCTCCTCCAGACCACCAAAGTCGTTGTTGGCCAAATCGAAGGCGCTATCGTATACCCCTGCTCCTTGGCCTGCGGCTTCATATGACAAGGTGTTTAGCACGACCTGAGATGGCGTATACGTCTGCCCGGAAACGAGCTGATAGGCAAGTCCTACAGACCATCCTCCCAACGCGTGACCGATAACGCCATGTTGCGTGCGATACAGTGGGACATTCCAGAAACCTTGCACCGTGAATTGCTGCGGGAAGTCAAGGCCGGACAGACCATGTTCGGCGGTTGTGACGTTAAAAGGATCCTGCGCAAAAGAAAGCGTGGTACCACCCGCCCCTGTAGAATATGTCTCTGAGGCGTTGTCGGTCGTTTTGCTCCATGTGTAGTTTCCTACAAGAGTGAGCTGATTGTTGAAGAGATTATTGACACGGACTTCGTTCTGGACGGCCTCGTAATCCGAATAGGCCGTATTCTCGAACTCATCCAGAATTCCTTCGTTGCAATTTTCACGGCCGCTTGCGTTCGCAACAACCGGACCATTGGCGGAGCCGACTGGGCCCAAGCAGGGCGTGACCCCGGCCGGAACCGCATTGGGAAAGTCCACGGAGAGACCCGAGACGCAGGTACCAGTATCGCCCGTCCCGAGACTGATATCCGTATTGCAGACGAGCGGGTTGGCATTGTCCTGCTGGAACAAATTGATCGCGTGGTTACCTACGTAGCGACTCTCCACAACCAAGTGAGGAGTGAACTGCCGCTGGATTCCAAGAGACCACTCCCTGACCTGGTCGGGTTGAAAAGTGCTTGGAATGGTCGTTTGGACCGCTTGCCGAGGATCAGTCGTTCCAATCGGAATGATCGGTGCAAGATCCGCGCGAACGGTTGGGCCGATTGGATCGAGCGGCATCGGAAAGGCAGCTGCGTTTATGCCAGACTCTGAGCCTAGAAGCACAAGGGGCGTTGAAGTCGACATGTTGATAAAGATGTTGTAGTAGGACGGATCAACCGTGTTTCGGAAGCCGCCTCGGATTACCGTCTTCCCGTTCCCGGTCAGCCAGCTGGCTGCGCGAGGAGTCCAGGCAAAGCCGACACTTTCGCCGAACAGATCGTTCTTCGGCGGGAAGGTCGGGAATGTTCTGACTGAGAGCGGCAGCGATGGATCGAATAGCGGATTCGGACCGGTCTCATTCGCCGTAGTGATTTGATTGAACAGGTTCTCCGGTGAACCGAAGTAAGTCCAAGTAAGACCCAAATTGAGAGTCAGATTGCTCTTGAGCTTGTAATCGTCGCCGGCATACAAGAACAGGTCGTGCTCGCGGAAGTCGAGGACAGGATTGCCAGTGCCGACTTCAACAGCATCCGGCGTGTTCGCTGCAACCGCGTCCCAGTTGGCGAAAGTAAAGCCCCCGTTGATGTAGGGGAAGAAGGTGTTTATGGTTCGCTGATAGGTATAGTTGACTCCAGCCTTCCATTCGCTCTTGCCTTGCAGCCAACTCCAGTTGTCCTGCCCCTGCCAGGTGCTGAGAATACGGGACTGCGGAATATTCGTTGGAGGTCCGAATCCCTGAAAGGGTATACCTGTTGAGGAACGCCCCTGAATGGTTACGTTGGTTAGCGCATTGGCCAGGTCGCCGGCTCCCGGTACCGTGTTGCCGAGAGAGTTTGTGCCGAAGTCAATGTTGGCGCGGCTGAAACCGATGCGGAAATCATTCACCATGGTGGAGCTGAACGTGTGAGTTTCGTCGAGAAGAATTGTCTGAGTCAGCGAAGGAATGTTAAAGGGATAGCCCTCGGCCACATCATCGTCATCGAAGTCGATTTCCTTCTGGAACATATAACGCCCAAAGAAACGGTCGGTGTCGTTAACAACCGCGTCCATGCGGTAGTCCCAGTCATATTCGTGGCTTCCGTCGGGAGCTACGCGTTCTGGCTCCGCGAACGGCACATTCGAACACGTGGTACCGCCAGCGCTTATCGTCTGCGCGTTCGCAGCTATGAGCGTCCCTGGCCCTGGCTGTGGATTGAAGGCGCCGATCGCGAACGCTGCGTACTTGTTGAAATCCGCGACTGCAGCGCTGTTCGGAAAGCAAGCTTGCAACTGACCAAGTCCCGCCGCAGTCGGAGTGAGGGCGCCATCCTCAAAAACGCCAGTCGAGGAGACTATTTCATTGTCGAAACCGCCGAAGACGAACAGATGGTTTTTCCAAATTGGCCCGCCGATTCCGCCGCCGGTAAACTCATCATTGAATCGGGGCGGACCGGTAAGGTCCTCAAAGTAGATTTGCTGGTTGCTCAGCGCGTCGACATAATTATTGGATTCCGTACCCAGAATCGTGCCGTGCCAGGCATTGGTCCCCGATTTAGTGATCTCGTTCACCACGCTTCCAGAGTTGCGTCCATATTCAGGACCGAAGTTATCGGTAATGATCTGGTACTCCTGCACGAACAGGGGGCTCGAGACGAAAAAGCTTGGGCCGGCGACGGAGTTGTCATTGTTGTTCTGCCCGTCAATCTGCTGATCGTTAAAGCGCCCGCGAAGACCATTGGAAGAGAAGTTCGGGCCGTTGCCGTTGGAGAAGCTTTGATCGCGCTCCATATTGACGCCGGGCAAATAGACAGCCATGTTGTCCAGTCCGGCGTTGGCGTTCAATCCGGGGAAATTTGTCAGATCCGTGTTGGTGAAGGCCGTGCTCACCTGAGCCTGCGTGCTCTCAATCAGAGGCGGAGCGCCGGAAACCTCGACAGTTGTACTCGCCGATCCGACTGTAAGCTTGATTGAACCTAACCCGTGATCAGTTGCTACCGTCACCGGAATACCGGACTGCGTGACGGTCTGAAAACCGGATTTGGTGACGGTGACGTTGTAATTGCCAACCGCCAACCCAGCCAAAAGAAAGGATCCCGACGACGTTGTCGTCGCATTTGCGGTCGCGTTCGTTGCAGTATTTATCGCAGTGACGGTTGCTCCGGCGATAACAGCACCTGTTGAGTCAACAACAGTGCCCGAAATCGAGCCGTTTGCCACCTGTGCAGCCGCCGGTCGAGCAACCAGGAACATGCACAAGAAGAGCCCGGCAAAACCTACGACCAGCCTGCGAATACAATTCAGCGCCATCTGACACTCCTTTAAATTGAAGTACGCAGTCACCTAGCAGGACGCATGCCAAATTCGGATCGGCGTGCCAAATTCGGACACGCATGTCGGCATTCGTAAGTCACTAAAAGGCTTCCGTTTACACAGCCTGGACTGTCAGGCAAATGTGATTCTCATATACTATATATGTCGTATATATGAAAACTAATAAAAATAGATTGAAACCTGTATTTTGAGACCTGGAAATGAGTGAATGCCTCGGTTTATCTGCGGCCCCAACAGGCAGCGCCGCGTCGGCACTACTTGGCACGATCTCAACCCCACTCGGAGTACGCACCAACCAAAACCCATCAACACATCCGAGAAAGAGATTACTGCGAAGTTTCGAATCTCGGCCCTTTTTCTCTCAGGGCCGCAGAGTTTTTGAATTAGAATCGCGGCGCTTAACAAACACCAAGGAGGCTGGAATGCGCCGCGCATTGCTATTTGTTGCCCTTTTGATGATAGCCGGCGTGCCTGGACTGGCTCGCACGGCTGCCGCTCAGGATCCGGAGAGCGTGTACATCCGCGCCGGCAGGCTGCTGGACGTACACTCCGGCCACGTGCTGCAGAACATGGTGATCGTGGTTGACGGCGACAACATCGATCGCGTGGCGGAAGCCGATGAAGTCACAATCCCGGCAAGCGCCAGCGTCATTGACCTCTCGAATGCGTTTGTGCTGCCCGGACTCATCGACGCACACGAGCACATTTTTCTCACTGGTGAGGACGACGGCCGTTACGACGAGCAGCTCCTCAAAGAGTCATTTCAATACCGCACGATCGAAGCCATCAAAAATGCCTGGCGTGATCTGGATGCGGGATTCACCACAATGCGCGATTGCGAAACAGAAGGAGCGATGTACAGCGATGTGGACGTGAAGACGGCCATTGACCGCGGACTCATTGCCGGACCGCGTCTCGAAGTAGCAACGCGCGCGCTCTCAACAACCGGCGGGTATCCGCTCGAGGGCTATTCGCCCGAGGTGACCGTGCCTAGCGGCGTCCAAATTGTCGACGGCCCCGAAGAAGCACGGAAAGCCGTGCGGGAACAGATCAAGTTCGGTGCGGATTTCATCAAGGTCTACGGCACGCACAAATTTTACTTTGAAGATGACAAGCTTGTGAGCATCCCAACGTTCGATTTAGATGAATTGAAAGCTATCGTGGACGAAGCGCACGCAGAAGGACGAAAGGTAGCGTGCCACGCTTATGGCGATCCCGGGTTGCACAATTGCATCGTGGCGGGAGTCGATTCCATCGAGCACGGACTCGACTTGAGCGATGACGATATTCGCGAAATGAAGGCGCGCGGCACGTGGCTATGTCCGACACTCTACGCTTACATCACGATAGAGCAGGAAGATTTGAAGGAATCCGATGGAGCGGTGAGCCGCGCCAGCGTGCACGAAATCAGCTTCAAGAAGGCGCTTACCGCAGGCATCAAAATTGCCTTTGGAACCGACGCCGGACCATTTCCGCACGGCACGCAAGCAAAGGAATTCGAGTATATGGTGAAGTACGGAATGAGCCCGTTGCAAGCGATTCAAGCGGCGACGATCGATGCGGCCGAACTGATGGATTATTCGCAGGAGCACTGGTCGAAAGAAGTCGGCGCGGTTGATCCGGACAAATACGCGGACATCATCGCGGTCCAAGGCAATCCGCTCGACGACGTCACTCAGCTCGAGCACGTGAGATTCGTAATGAAGGGCGGAGTTGTGTACAAGAACGATTTCGTCTCCCCGCCGGTGGACAAACTCACGCAGTAAAGATTCTGGCTGGCCGAATCAGGTGCGTGCGGCGGCGAGAGTTTCCAGCGATTCTTTCACGGCGGAAAGCGCAAGGCCCAAATCCGTTTCAGTGTGCGCTGCCGAAACGAAAAGCGCTTCAAACTGTGACGGCGCCAGCAGGATGCCGCGCTCGAACATCGCGCGGAAAAACGCGGCGTAGTGTTGCGTATCCGATTTTTTCGCGTCCGCATAGTTCTCGACCGGCTGCGAAGTGAAAAACAATGTGGCAAGGCTTCCGGTGGAATTCAGGCGCGCCGCCACGTCGGATGCGCTGATTATCGCTCGAAGCTCGCGCGTGAATCTTTCGGCGCGAGCATTCAAATCCGAATAAAAATCGGGCGTTTCCAGAATTTTTAACGCTTCAATTCCTGCGCGCATTGCGAGCGGATTTCCCGAAAGCGTTCCGGCCTGATAGACCGCGCCAAGCGGCGCAACATGGTTCATGATTTCCGCGCGGCCACCATACGCAGCTACAGGCAATCCTCCTCCGATAATTTTTCCGAGAGTCGTAAGGTCCGGCGTTACGCCCTGCAATGTTTGCGCTCCGCCGTAGCAGAACCGGAATCCGGTGATGACTTCATCAAAAATCAGCAGCGAGCCAGCGCGCTCCGTAATCTCCCGCAGACCGAAAAGAAATCCCGGCGCGGGAAGCACGACGCCCATGTTCGCCGCGACAGGCTCCACGATTACGGCAGCGATTTTCTTTCGATGCGCGGCAAATATTTTTTCCACCTTAGCCAAATCGTTGTAAGGGGCATTCAAAGTAAGTGCGGCCAGCGCTTGCGGGACTCCCGGACTTGATGCGATTCCTAGAGTTGCGAGGCCTGAGCCTGCTTCGGAGAGAAAACTGTCTGCGTGTCCGTGGTAACAGCCTTCAAATTTGAGAATCAAATCCCGCCTGGTAAAAGCGCGCGCTAGCCGAATGGCGGACATCGTCGCTTCGGTGCCGGAACTGACGAAGCGCAGCTTCTCGATGGAAGGAATAGCGCGTTTGATGCGTTCCGCGAGCTCGACTTCGAGTTCCGTCGTTGCGCCGAAGCTGGTTCCGCGCGCCGCTTGTTCCTGAATGGCCGCGGTAATTGCAGGATGCGCGTGGCCCAAAATCAACGCGCCCCACGAGCCAATGAAATCGATGTATTCGCAGCCATCCGCATCCCATAGGCGCGCGCCTTTGCTGCGCTCGATAACCAAAGGTTCAAGGCCGACGGATTTGAACGCGCGCACAGGACTGTTCACGCCGCCGACTAAAGATTCGCCAGCCCGGCGCAAGATTTCCTGCGATCGCTGCGTTTTCTTGGTGGAAGCAGAGCCCATTTGCAGAATTCTCAGCAGGCCTTCAGCCAGCGCGCCACGTCTTTGGCATGGTAGGTCAAAATCATTCCGGCGCCGGCGCGTTCGATCGCAGTGATGATTTCGAGCACCACGCGCTTCTCATCGATCCAGCCGTTCTGCGCGGCGGCTTTTACCATGGCGTATTCGCCGCTGACGTTGTAGGCGGCCACGGGCACATCAAAAGCCTCGCGCACGCGGCAGATGACGTCGAGATACGGCAATGCCGGCTTGACCATAATAATGTCCGCGCCTTCGTCCAAATCGAGTGCCACTTCCTTTAGCGCTTCGCGGACATTCGCCGGATCCATCTGGTAACTGGCACGATCACCGAATTGCGGAGCAGATTGCGCAGCCTCGCGAAACGGCCCATAGAATCCCGAGCAATATTTCGCGGCATAAGAGAGGATCACCGTGTCGCTAAAGCCATTCGCATCGAGGCGCTTGCGAATCGCAGCCACGCGGCCATCCATCATGTCCGAAGGCGCCACGATGTGCGCCCCCGTGCGCGCGTGGGAAAGAGCCATTTCCGCAAGCAGGTCGAGGGTCGGGTCGTTCGCTACCTGTTGGTTCTCGATTACACCACAGTGCCCGTGGCTTGTGTATTCGCAAAGGCAAACGTCGGTGATCACCACAAGCTCAGGGCGCGCCTTGCGAATCGATTCAATCGCGCGCTGCACCACCCCGGCCGCAATGTAGGCTTCTGTTCCCTTTTC
>JASHYE010000368.1 GCA_030043155.1 Candidatus Acidiferrales bacterium
CCCATTGAAGACCGCGTCGAAGTTGTCGCGCCTTTTCCGGATTCGCCCGCGGATCGCGCAGGCATCAAGCCCGGCGACGTGATTACGAAAGTGGATGGCAAGAGCACGGCCTCGATGTCGTCGCTCCAGGTAGCGGACATGCTGAAAGGCGCGAAGGGCACGGTGGTAACCATAACGCTCGATCGCGAGGGAAATCCAAAACCGGTCGTAGTGAACGTGATGCGCGACGAAATTCCTCAATCCGCCGTGCAATTCGCAACAATCCTGAAACCGGGCATCGGATATGTGCATGTGACGGCCTTCACCTCCGAGAATACCGACAGCGATCTGGCTGACGCATTGACAAAGCTGGATTATCCGCATCTGGATGGGTTAGTTCTGGATCTGCGCGGAAACCCGGGAGGCTTGCTTAGGCAGGCGGTCGGAATGTCGGACATGTTCCTGCAGAAAGATCAGCTTGTTGTCTCGCATAAGGGGCGCGAGTCGCCTGAGCAGCGCTACTACGCGCTGAAAGGCAACGGTGGGGACAGCATTCCGCTGGTTGTACTGATCAACGGGAACACCGCCTCAGCGTCCGAAATTGTGTCCGGTGCGTTGCAGGACCATGACCGTGCGCTGATTGTCGGCACGCGCAGCTTCGGAAAGGGATTGGTGCAAACGCAATATCCGACAGATAACGACACCGCGCTGCTGCTTACAACGGCTCGCTATTACACTCCGAGCGGCCGATTGATCCAGCGCGACTACAAGAACGTTTCCATTTACGATTACGAATTCAACCGCCACCCGAACAAAGAGACCGAAGTGAGGCTCACGGATAGCGGACGAAAAGTCTACGGCGGCGGCGGCATCACTCCAGACGTGGACGACCCGGCTCAGAAGCTCGACCCGTTTCAAACGCTGCTGCTCGAACGCAATGTGCTCTATCCGATCGATATCGGAGTGGGAGACTTTACGCGGTATTTCATGGGAACACATCCGACTATCACAAAGGATTTCAGCGTGAATGATGCGGTAATGTCGGAATTTCTGTCGTTCTTGAACCGCGAAGACATCAAGTATACCCAGCAGGAGATCAGCGACAACACGATATGGATCAAGCAGCACATCCAACGCGAGGCGTTGACCTACACGTTTGGGCTTCCGGCCGGGTATAAGATTTCGGTCGATGACGATCCGCAGGTCATCCGGGCGGCAGAGCTCGTCCCGCAGGCAAGAGCGCTCTACGATAATGCCAAGAAAATCGTCGCGGAGCGCCAAGCGGCGGAGCAGAATACTCAGCCCTAGGCGACGCTTCGATTTCCGCGACGATTTCCGTCTGAGTTACTGGCTGGGCGGAATCGTTTCGCCCTTCACCAGAACACGCTCAAAGAAATTCGCGGTAGCCGTATAGGCTTTAATCCACGTTTTCCACATTAGAAAGCCGTGGATTTCATCCGGGAAAACAATCTGCTCGAACGGCACGTGATCGGCACGCAGCCGCTGCACCAAATCCACCATTTGATCGAAAGGCACGTTGCGATCATCATCTCCCTGAATGAGCAGCACCGGCGATTTCCATGTGTCAATGGACGCATCGGGTGAAGAGCTGAACGCTAGCTTGATTGCTTGACCAATGTCGGGCGCGCCCTGCGTCTGGCCGCCCTCATAGCGGGACCATTGTGAAAGAAACGCCGACCAATCGTGCACGCCGTGCATATCGACGCCCGCTTTGAAAATATCGGAATTGCGGGCCAGTCCCATTGCCGTTAGAAAACCGCCATAGGAACCGCCCCAAAGGCCAATCTTGCTGGGATCAACGATGCGCAGGCCCTGCAGATATTTTCCCCCGGCGACAATGTCCTGGTATTCCGAAGCTCCGCGCCAGCCCGCATTTGCTGGCTCTCGGAACGCGCGCCCATACATGATGCCCGTTCGATAGTTGACGGAAAGCACGACAAAACCCTGGCTGACCAGATACTGATTCTCGGCGTATCCATAATGGTAGTAATCCATGGGATGAAAGCCGAGCATCATCTGGCGAATTGGCCCGCCGTGCATGTAAACAAGAGCTGGGCCGGGGCCACTTCTTCCGCGTGGAACAAAAAGCTGGCCGTGTATCTCAAGGCCGTCGCCGCTCTTGAAAACCACCTGCTTGGGCGTGACCAATTGGCCAGAAGGAAAATCCGCCGGAAGTTCTTCACGCGCGATCATCTCGCGTCCACCCGACGTGATGCGATACGGCATCGCCGGCGAAGTGCCGCTGGATCCTAGACACAAGAAATATCTGCCGTCTGAAGTAACCGTAGGGGCCCACTCGATCGTTTCACCCTTCGTCAGTTGTTGCGGGGAGCCGCCGCTGACGCTGACGCTCCAGATGTGCCGCCGGTCCACATCATTCTCGTTGGAGTCATAGACCAGCGTCTTTCCATCGAAGCTGAGGGTGACATCTTTAACGTCGAAATCACCCGGAGTCAAAATCGTCGGATCCCCGCCATCGGCGGAAATGGAGTAGAGATGATTCCTGCCGTCTTTTTCAGATGAAAAGGTAATGCGATCATCGGCGGCAAAGTGGAAGGAATCCGATTCCGTCAAGCGGGGAATCGAATCGTCCATCGCATCGCCGCTGCGCCAAATCTGATGCGCCTCGCCAGTAGCGGGATCGCCCACCCAAATCGACCACGGTTGCGGCCGCTCAGGAATAACAGGCAAGCCGCGCTCCGCGCCATTCGTCTTCACGTAAGCGATCTTTGTTCCGTCGGGAGACCACCGCGGCAAATCGTCGCGGTCAACACTGGCCTGCAAATAGTGAATCGATTTCTTACCGAAATCATAGATGGCGATCAGGCCGTGATCGCCGCGATTGCTGGAGAATACAATCTCCTTCCCATCAGGTGACCATTGCGGATCAGTATTATCGCCCCGCACGTAGCAGAGCTGATGCGCTTCGACCGCGCCGGAGACAGGAGCAATCCAGAGCGCATCGCGCGCGGGCCAAACCGCGAACTGACCGTCGGGCGAAATCTCGATGTCCTCGCAGTCCTCTTCGCCGCATTCCATCGTTCCCAACAAGCGTGGTTGCCCGCTCGCGACATCGACGGCCCAGACCTGCTGCTCGGGCTTTTGCACGTTGCTCGTGGGATTCGCGACTTCGCCGACAGAGTTCGTTTCGCTGCCGCGCGCATACACAACCGTTTTGCCATCCGGCATCAGGCGGACGCTCGCAATGGCTTGCCCATCGTCTTCAGAATAATGAGTGACCTGCCTTGCGTCAAAATCCGGAGCATCAGCGATCCAGATGTTACGCACACCCTTGATGTCGAAGGTCCATGCAATGCGGTCGGCGTGGCTCGCCGCGGTTAAGCCATCCGGAAACGCAAAACTCAAGACTTGTTCGAGCGTAAAGCCGCCCTGTGCGGCGAAAACAGCTCCCGTCATCGCAAGGAAAAACGCCGCCGCTACAATAAGCACAACTTGCATTCCGCTAAAATATTGCCCGCGTCGCATGAATCACCCCTGAAGTTTAATTTTGCGCGTGAATCATACGCCCGCAGTTGCACAAAAAGAAAGGGAGTGTTTAAGCGCCGCGACAGAACAGCCCCTTACTGCCCTGCTCGATTCGTCTGTGTTTGGAATCTCTAAGCTTAGGGGGTGAACAAATCGCCTGCGAGATATTTCAAACCTGTATCAACAGCCACCGTCGCGACGGCTTGGCCCGGCTTGAGATCCTGCGCGAGCTTGACCGCCGCCGCAACATTCAAGCCCGAAGACGTCCCAGCGAAAATGCCTGCCTCTTTTGCGAGGCGGCGAGCCATTTCGCGAGCGTCGGCTTCTTCGATGGCGAGCGCTTCGTCGTAATCTTCTCGCTGAAGATGCGGCGGGATGAATCCAGGCGCAACACCGTCCACGCGATGCGGACCGTTCTTGCCGGTTGTAAGCAGCGGGCAAGAGGCAGGCTCCAGCGCGACAATGCGCGCATGGCTTCCGGCGGCGCGCAACGCGCGAGAAACCCCGGTCAGCATTCCAGCCGTGCCCACAGCACCGCAAAACACCGCGATCTCGCCAATTTGCTCGAGCAGTTCCCTCCCAATTCCTTTGTAGCCTTCGAGCGCGTCGGCGTTGTGGAATTGATCCGTCCAAAACACTCCGGGTTCGTGCGCTAGTTCCTCCGCCTTTGCGATCATCGTACGAAACAGCTCAGGCGTAAGCTTTCCATCCGGACTGTGAACGATTTGCAGGTCCGCGCCGAACGCGCGCATCGTTTGCAGCTTTTCCTGCGCGAAACCATCCGACGAAACAGGCGTGAACGGATAGCCCTTAATCGCGCAGATCATCGCAAGCGAAGAACCTGTGCTTCCGCCGGTATATTCCGTCACCCGCATGCCGGGCTTTAGCTGGCCGCGCCGCTCCGCTCCTTCAATCATCGCCGCAGCCATACGATCTTTGTAAGAACCCGTGGGATTGTAATATTCCAGTTTCACATAAACGTCGGCGCCCGTGCGCAAGGGGATTCGCTTCAACTTGACCACCGGAGTGTTTCCGATTGCCTGAAGAATCGATGACGCAACCACAGGAGCATTCATCAACGAAATTCCTTTCCAGCGGATTCGACGTCAGTCGCCAACGAGAAATTTGTGCTGCGCGGCGGTCAGCGGCACCACGCTCAGCCGGCCTTGGCGCACCAGCGGCGAATCCGCAAACATCCTGTTGGATTTGATTTCGGCGAGCGTGATTGGATTCAGCGATTCTCCAGCTTTGATTTTCACTCGAGGGTTTTTCGGATTGCTTGCGTCGACGGAAACTACCGTGGCATTACCAACCGCGCTCTTGCGCTCGCCGGTTTCGTAGATGATGAGCCGGTCGCCGGCCTTCATTTCACGAAGATTTTTCAGCGCAACAGGATTATGGACGCCGTCCCACTCGGTCGTCTTATCGCGTTGCAGATCGGCAAATGAATATTCCGAGGGCTCTGTCTTAAGCAAGTAGTCCATGGCTCGCCTCATTTCTCCGATTTTGTTGCTGAAACCTATGATACACGGGCTCGCTCTTCGCAAGTCTAAGGCCAGTT
>JASHYE010000369.1 GCA_030043155.1 Candidatus Acidiferrales bacterium
CGATTTATGAGAGCCAGACCTGGCTCAGCTTTCTACGCGTTTCCCCGCGCGGCGATGCTGTCGCATTTGCGCAATATTCCACCGATGGCGCGGACATCGGGAGGGTAATGATTTTGGATAAGAATGGAAAGCAGCTTGCGCATTCGGAAGAATACATAAGCGTGGAAGGAGTCGCCTGGAAACCCTCCGGTGACAGGATTTTTTTTGCCGCCGCAAAGAACGCCGGCTGGGCGGATTCCCTTCATGTGCTCACCCTTGAAGGCAAGGACAGCACGATTCTCACGCTTCCGTGCGTACTGCGCGTGGATGACATTTCCAAAGACGGCCGCCTCCTTCTTTCTGAGGATCAATGGCGAAGCGAGATGCGGTATCGAGGCGCGAAGGATGCGGAGGAACGCGATCTCTCCTGGCTCGATGGAACTACAATATCCGATTTATCGGACGGCGGTCAGGAGCTGGCCTTTCAGGAATTCATGGAAGCGGCCGGTGCGGGTCCGATTGCCTACATGCGAAACGCGAATGACTCGTCCTCGGTGAAGCTTGGGATCGGCCTTTTTCCTGCGCTATCGCCTGACGGCAAATGGGCGCTGGTGGGCGGCTATAACCCTCTTCATCTGGCGCTGCTGCCGACGGGCGTCGGGCAAGAGCGCTCTTTGGAAACTCATGGTCTTCAGCAATTTCAGTGGCAAGGCTGGATGCCTGACGGGAAGTCAATTTATTTCGCTGGAAACGATGGCCATAGCTGGCGCATGTACGTACAGGATGTCGCCGGCGGAGCGCCGCGAGCGATCACCCCTCCGATTGACGTGAACGCGGCTCAGACTCTCTCGGATCTGGTTTCTTCCGATGGGAAACTTGTTTTTGCCCGCGATTTGACGGGGAAGAGCGAGCTCTATCCGATCGCCGGCGGCCAACCGATGCCGGTTCGGGGACTCTTGCCGAAGGATATTTGGGCAGGTTGGGCGAGCGACGGCAAGTCAGTCTATGTTTACCAAGACAAAGTAACCCAGTTTGATCTTTTTCGGCTGGAGCTCGCGACCGGGAAGCGGCAGTTGGTCCGTACCCTGGCTCCGCCGGACGTTGCCGGTTTGTCGGGTATAGAAACGTTCAGAATCACTCCCGATGGCAAGTCCTACGCGTACTCCTACAACCGGGCGCTGTCGACTTTGTATCTTGTGGATGGAGTGAAGTGAGGCTGACGCGAGGAATCCGCTCTGTTAAATAGCGGCACAAAACTCGGCATGTATGAAATTACCGGCGCGATTGGCGCGGGGGGCATGGGAGAGGTGTATCGCGCGCGGGATACGCGGCTCGGGCGCGATGTGGCGCTGAAAGTTTTGCCCGAGGCATTTGCGCGGGACGCTGAGCGGATGGCGCGGCTGCGGCGCGAAGCGCAAGTGCTGGCATCGCTGAATCATCCGAACATTGCGGTGATTTACGGTTTCGAGGATTCCGGCGCGACGCACGCGCTGGCGATGGAGCTTGTGGAAGGTCCCACGCTCGCCGAGCGAATCAAATCCGGCGCGATTCCGATTGATGAAGCGCTGCCGATTGCGAAACAGATTTGCGAGGCGCTGGAATACGCGCATGAGCGCGGCATCGTTCATCGCGACTTGAAGCCGTCGAACATAAAACTTACGAGCACGGATGCTGTGAAGATTCTCGACTTCGGACTGGCCAAAGCGATCGAGGGCGATGCTGCTTCGATGGACATTTCTTCTTCGCCAACGATCAGCCGCATGGCCACGCAGGCGGGAATTATCCTGGGCACAGCGGCATATATGTCGCCGGAACAGGCGAAAGGAAAATCCGTCGACCGGCGGACGGACATTTGGTCTTTCGGGTGCGTGCTATTCGAGATGCTGACGGGCGAGCGGCCTTTTAGTGGTGAGACGGTGACGGACACGCTCGCGGCGATACTGAAATCCGAGCCGGACTGGTCTCAACTTCCTTCGGCGACTCCGGCGCATGTGCGCGTGCTTTTGCGGCGATGTTTGCAAAAGGATCCGCGGCAACGGTTGCGCGATATTGGCGACGCACGCGTTTCGCTGGAGGAAGTGCTGGCGGGATCGCCCGAATCATACTCGACGGCAGGCATTTCTTTTCCCACCGCACGGAAGATAGTGCCGTGGACGATCGCTGGCCTCATTGTGGGCGCGCTGGTCGCTGGGCTAGCTGTTTGGAAATTTGCGCCAGGCTCCGGTTCGCGCACACACATGCACTTCAGCGCAGTGACGAATTTCGCGGGTGTGCAAGCGCAGCCCGCTCTTTCGCCGGATGGCCGCTCGGTGGCTTTTGTTTCCAATCGCGACGGCAATTACAACATTTACGTGACCCTGATCCATGGCGGGAATTTGGTGGAAGTCACCCATGACGCGAACATGAAATCGAGGCCGATGTGGTCGCCCGACGGGGCTACGCTTGCCTACGCGCGTCTGAATCATTCAGGGCTGCCGGACATTTGGGAAGTTCCAGCGCTGGGGGGGACTCCGAGGCGGCTGATTTTGAATGCGGCCGATCCGGCATGGTCTCCCGACGGCCATTCAATCGCTTATGAAAACCTAGCCGACAATTCGATTTGGGTTTCGGGCGCATCCGGTGAAAACGCACGCTT
>JASHYE010000370.1 GCA_030043155.1 Candidatus Acidiferrales bacterium
GTGTGGCCCTAGGAAAACGCGCGAAATTTCGTGTGCTGCTGTCGCAGGCCGGTCAGCCGATTCGGAATGACATCGGGGCAGCCAAAGCAGCCGCACCGACCTGAACGTCGGCTTCAAGGCACGGCAAAGACAGCAATGCGACTCGAAAGTCGCCCGCCCTCCGGGAGGCGCGGGCGCTCCAAGGGTCGCCCCTACAAATAGGCAGGCAAAGCAAATCCCTGCCTGCGGTGTTGCGGTCAGGAAAGGAGATCGAGTTTCTTGATGAACAGAATAACGATTAGCCGCTTATTGGGCCGTAGAATTTCCAGCTTGGTTCATGATTACGCTCGAGAGGCGTCGTGGCGATTGCCGCGCGCACCATTTCAATCGGCATACTGCTCTGCATGAAGACGGCATCGTGGAATGCGCGGTTGGTCATCTTGCCTGAATCCACAAGCTCTTTGTGCAAAGCGTGGAACTGGAGCGCTCCGAGCATGTAAGCGCACTGATAAATGGGTTCATAGGAACCGTTGAAGGACCTGCGCACTTCGCCTTCAGCATTGGCGCGCTCGTGACCGACGCGGTCGATCAGAAAATCCACGCACTGCTGCGCGGTCCATTTTCCCAAGTGAAAATTCAACGAAAAAATAATTCGCGCGCAGCGGTGCATGCGCCAAAAAAGAACGCCGATGCGCTCCTCGGGGGTGCGATCGTAGCCGAGGTCCCACATGAGCATCTCCCAATAAAAGGCCATGCCTTCAATCCAGAAGGCGGTGTCGAATGGTCTTCGATAGGGACGATATCGCGCCAACATATAAAACTGCATGTGGTGCCCGGGGATGAGTTCGTGAAAGACGGTACCGCGAGAGAAATAGATGTTGTTGCCGCGCATGCTTTCGAGACGGTCTTCATCGGTCATGCTGCTCGCGGGAGAAGAGACATGAATGTCCTCGCCGCCGGTGAAAAATGGATTTACTAATTGCATTCTCGGGGTCATGGCTTCCTCCCACCAGTCTTGTCTGCAGAGCGGCGGGATGGTCACCAGATCATGCGCGTCAACGAACGCAAGGGCTTCCTTTTCCTGGTCGCGAACGAGATAAATCATCTTGCCTGGCGCGACGTAATCGTTTTTTACTTTTTCGAGCGCCTTTTTCCATTCATCGCCAAAGCCCATCTCGTGAGAAGCGCGCAGCATCTCGCGATCGCACCACGCAAACTCTTTGTTGGCGATGACGACCAGATCTTCTGGCGTGTACGCAACCATGTTGTAGCGCAACGCTTCGACTATGGCGTCGCGGCCAGCAGGTCCAACGCCGGAAAGGTCTCCGTGTTCTTCGGGAGGCATGAACTCGCGGGAGCGACTACGCTCCCACTGGAGCCGGCCATTTCCTTCGGGCTCGGTGTTTTCCGGCGGAGGGGTAATGCCTGCAGCCACGAGGAGCGCTCGCAGGTGTTGATATAAAGCGGAGTCGACTGGTTTGTAGATGCCTTCCATCCACCAGGCAAAATCGGGGTCGTAGAGGTCGTAGAAGTTGTACCACCATCGCAGCGTGTCTCTCAGTTCGTTGACACGTGTGGCTGCGCGCGCCAGCACACGTGCAGTCGGCTTCGGCGTCGGGATGGCAGACTGCTCCTTCGGGATTTCACCGAGGATGTGAACCAGAACATCGGCAGCCTTTTGTGCATCCATCGTTTCCATGTGGCGGCGCGCATCTTCTAATTCAATGATGTCCGCCTGGTAAGGGATCATCGGGGCGATTTCCGCGTTCTGTTTATCCTCTGCGGTCATTTCCTGTTGCTGGTGTTCGATGTGATTGCGGAGAAGCGTGAAGTCCACTCTGCCATCCTGGCTTAGCGCATCGAAATTGACGGCCTCGAGCAACTGTATCTGCCGGGAATAGAATTCATCGAGCTTGGTTTTTCGAAGAACCGAACCATGCTGTGAATACACGCGATTCAAATCGTCCAGATCCGCTCCGTACCGCTCAATCATGGGGCGCAGCTCGCTTGAACTAAAGTCGAGCGGTGTTCCATCGGCGGCGTGCTCACAAGCACAAGCGGCCGTGTTGGCGGCAAGATTTGACCTTGCAGATTTTTTCTGTGCGGCCGCATGCTCTGCGCCGAATACAGTTGAATCGCAAAGAGCGGCTGTGCCGAGGAGAGCCAGCCCTCCCTTCAACACTTTTCTTCTGCCGGATTCGACCATCATCAATTTCCTCCCTGGTTTCGAATACAGTTCCATATCGCTCTTCGCGTGAAAAGGCTGCAAAAATGCGGTGAAACGATTCCACGGCCGCGCAAATACTACCAGACCGTAGTAGAGATGAACTGACATTGTACGGCGAAGGCATCTCGCGGCTAGTCGCGCGCTGCGGCGGCCAACCTCAGGAAAACGAGCCGCAAGCAGGCAAAGGCCGCAGAACGTCGCAAAAGGCGCGAAGCTCTGCGCTACAGACGGGGTTTGGGGTGACCCCAGGAGGAGGCGCGAAACTTGGAGGTGGATTTGACGCGGACGCGGATGCCGTCGAGTTCGAGGGGAATGGGATTGTGGGACTTCCCTTCCTCGACAAAGATCATGATGGCGGCTTCACTGGGATTGTCGAGGCTGGAAGTGACGCCGATGCCGAGAATGCCGGGCTGCTTCATGAACGACGCGGAGTATTTGTCGTTGACGGTTTTGGCGGCGGCGAGATCTTGCGACGTTGGATTCGCGGCGGGGGTTGGGCCTGCGCTTTTCATGAAGGATTCGGTGGTTTGCTGATCGAGCAGGCCGGATTTTGCGATGGAATTGACAGCGATGACGCGCGTGGGAACTCCGGCGACATTATGCGGAATGGGACGCACGAGCTGCTGGCCTTTGCGAATGAAAAGCACGACGGCGGCGCGCGAGGGGCGGTCGAGACTGGGCGCGACACCGACAGCGAGAAGCTCGGGATGCTCGGACATGAGTTGCGAGGCGTTTTGATTTGCGGCAGCAGTGGCTTTGGAAAATTCAGCGGAAGAGGGTGCGGCGGTTGCGGTTTGCGCTGGCGCGATGGCGTTGAACGCATCAGTGCCGGACGAAGTGCAGCCGGCGACAGCGTTGCGCGTGGCGGGACCGACGAAGGTTAGAGTCGGTGGCGCGCTGGGGTTGAGGAGGTTGTCGAGAGCGGTGAGCGCGGTTTGGACGGGAGCGCCAACCGTTTCAGTTGAAGAGCCGCCGTAGAGGAGAGCGATGGGCTGCGCGCCAGCCTGCGAAACAATCAGCGAGCCGGAGTCGCCTGCGGCGCTGAACGTGCCGCCGTTGACGGCGATTTGATCTGTGTAGGTGACGTTGAAGGACGCGCCGCCAAGCCCGTGCGTGTATTGAATGCTGACGCTGACGTCGGTGGCTTCGATGGTTGAGCAAGTGAGGCCGGTGCTGCGTCCGCTTTTGGCGACCGCGGTGGAATTGGGGACGAGTGAAGTAACTGCGAGAATTGTGCTGGCAGGAGCTTCGTTGGTAGGAACACCGCTGGGAGCGGAATCGCCGAGTTCGATGATGCCCCCGGTGGAATCAACGCTTGCCGGAGAAGTGACCACCTGGGCGATGGCGGCATCGGCGGGCGGATTGGCTTCTTCGAGATTGATAAATTGCGAGAGATGCGCGACGGTGTTCGCGCCGAATGAGGAGCACGGGCTGGCGGTGTCGATAAGGCTGGGTTGGATGATGGCGTCGCCAATGCTGCCAGCATCTTCGTCGGCGAGCACGTGATTATTGCTGAGGATGTATTGCGTTGCGCCAACGGCGACGAGCGAGCCGAGCGTGCCGCCGGCGCATTCGATGGTGTCGATATCATTGATGTTTCCGCCGGAAGAGCCGAGCTCGATAGGAAGATTTTGCTGGAGCTGATTGGGAGATGTGACGGTCACGCCGGCGGAAGCGGAAATGGAAGTATCGGCCTGAGGGACAGCTTCAATAATGACAGTCGTGGTTTCGCCGCTGGACGCGTTTGCAGGAACGGACTCTGGCGCCTGGTAGAGGCCGCTGGCGCTGATGGTTCCCAGCGAAATGCTGCCGCCCTGAATGCCGTTGACTTCCCAGGTGACGCTTTGATTCGTAGAGCCCTGGACTGTAGCAGTAAATGAAGTGGTGTTGAGCGTTTGAACGACGGCGGAAGCGGGCGAGATGGTCACGCCGACGGTGATGGTGATGCTGGCCTGGCCGCTGACAGCAGTGTTGGCTTGCGAGGTGGCGGTGACAGTGACTTGCGCAGGACTCGGGACTTGCGCCGGCGCGATGTAGACGCCAGAAGCACCGATGGTGCCATTCGCGGAGCCGCCCTTCACGGCCCAAGTAACGCTCTGATTGCTACTGTTCACCACCGTGGCAGTGAAAATTGCCTGGCCGTTCACCTGAACCGATGACGTGTTCGCGGTGACGGTGACGCTTACGGGCGGCGCGCTGCTGCTGCCGCCACCGCAGGCGTCGATTCCGGCGAGCAAAGCTGCCATCAAGAAAACAAAAAGAACGCGGTGCCGCATTCGTTTCGGCCGAACCGAATCAATTTTAGAGGTCATTGGATTCCCTGCGCAACTTGTTTGCTACAGGACCCGAAACTACGATGCAAGTAGCGCCCGCGGAGTTTCTTGCCAACTTTCACGCGCGATGCTCATTCGTGGCACATCGTGGCCTTTGCTGGCTGCGATCCTGAAGTAAGTGCAAAACAAGGGGTGGTCCGGTGAATTCGATTCGAGCTCCATTGTAACGATCAAGAGAATTCAAACGGAAGCAAACTTGAGCGGCGCTGCGACGCGGCGGCGATTGCGGCTGCGAAAGCGCTGACGTACAATGTCCGCCCCATGTCTGAAACCCCTGCGATGATTGGCGGCACAATTTCCCACTACATGATTCTGGAAAAACTGGGCGGAGGAGGAATGGGCGTGGTGTACAAAGCGAAGGACACGCGCCTGGGCAGAAACGTGGCGTTGAAATTCCTGCCGGAAGATATTTCTCAAGATGCGCAAGCGACAGAAAGGTTCCGGCGAGAGGCGCGAGCAGCATCGTCGCTCAATCATCCGAATATTTGCACGATTTACGACATTGGCGAATTTGAGCAGCGGCCGTTCATTGCGATGGAATTGCTCGAGGGGCAGACGCTGAAGCATCGGATCGGCTCGAAGGCGCTGGAGGTTTCCGAGCTTCTGGAGATTGGCATGCAGATCGCGAATGGACTGGATGCGGCCCACGCGAAAGGAATCGTGCACAGAGACATCAAGCCCGCAAATATTTTTCTGGTGGAACGGGGACAGGCGAAGATTCTGGATTTTGGCCTCGCGAAACTGACGGGCGCGGCGAAGCCTTCGCGGGAATCGGCGGGTGCGACGTCGATGGCAACGAGAACGCGAACGCTCGCTGACGAGCAACTGACGAGTCCGGGAAGCTCGATGGGCACGGTGGCATACATGTCTCCGGAGCAGGCGCGAGGGGAAGAATTGGACGCGCGGTCGGATTTATTTTCGCTGGGCGTAGTGCTGTATGAGATGGCTACCGGGGCAGTTCCCTTCTCGGGAGCGACGTCGGCGGTAATTTTCGACGGGATTCTGCATTCCATTCCACCGCTCGCGAGAGAGATCAATTCGCGGCTGCCAATGGCGTTTGAAAACATCCTGAGCAAGGCGCTCGAGAAGGATCCCGATTTGCGGTGCCAGACCGCCGCGGAATTGCGTGCGGATTTGAAAAGACTCGCCCGAGACATCGAAGCGAGCCGGCGGCCGGCGGCGGTCAAAAGCGACTCGGGTTCGGCGGCGCAAGCGGGAGCGACGAGGCAAAAGTCGGTGGCAGTGCTGTACTTCGAAAATCAGAGCGGCGCGAAAGAGGATGAATATTTTCGGGACGGAATTACGGAAGACATCGTCACGGAAATCTCGAAGATCGCGCAACTGGAGATTTTCCCGCGTTCGGAAATGCTGGCGTTCCGCGACAAGCCGGTGACGGCGCAGCAGGTGGGGCAACAGCTCGGCGCGGCATACGTGCTGGAAGGATCGATCCGGCGCGCGGGCAACCGCGTGCGAATCACCGCGCAACTGGTGGAAGCGTCGACGCGGCATTCTGTTTGGGCGGAGCGTTACGACCGGCAACTGGAAGACGTGTTTGCCATTCAGGAAGAAATTGCGCGAAGCATAGCGCAGGCCCTACGAATCACGCTGACGCCGCAAGAAGAAAAGATCATCGCGCACAAACCTACGGAGAACCCTCAGGCGTACGATTTTTATTTGCGAGGAAGAAGCTACACGCGGCGCGAAAACATGGACTACGCGCTGCAGATGTTCGAGCAGGCAATTCAATTGGATCCGAATTTCGCGCTGGCACATGCGGGGATTGGGCTTCTGTGCGGGCGAGTCTTCGAAATTCGCGAACAGAATCAAGCTTGGATTGACCGCGGGCTAGCGGCATGCGACCGGGCAATGGCGCTTGCGCCGGACCTGCCGGAAGTTCTGGTGGCGCGCGCACACATTTTTTATGCAGAGAATAAGTTCGATGATGCGGCGCTCCTAGCATGGCACGCGATCGAGCGCAAAGCTGACTGCGAGGGAGCGTGGAACATCCTGGGACGGGCGTATTTCGCAGCCGGGCGGAACGAAGAGGCGGCGGCCCTGGCAGAGCGTGCTATTGAAGCTAACGGCGACGATTACAACACCTATATCCCTTACGAACAGGCCCTGGAACAACTCGGACGCAAAAAGGAAGCGGATCAGGTGCGAGAGCGGGACATTAAGGCTCTTCGCCGACAGTTGGAGCTGGTTCCCGAGGATGTTCGGGCACGCATTCTCCTTGCCTGTAACCTGGCGGCTTTTGGGCAGCAGGACGAAAGCGTACGACATTTACAAACGGCAGTGGCGCTTCGCCCTGGCGATCCGAGCATTTTGTACAACGCGGCGTGCGCCTACGGAGTTCTCGGAAAGAAGGCGGAGGCGTTGGAGACGCTCAAGAGAGCTTTTGCCGCGGGGTACGGCAACCGGCACTGGGTGGACAAGGATTCTGACCTGAATTGCCTACACGACGATCCTGAGTTCCGGAAACTTGTTGGTCTCAGCGAACGGGCCGCGGCAGAAGCGTAGATTCCTTCAGCAAGGCTGTTCCCGCCGAAACACCACCACCATCTAACATTGGAGGCAGATTCAAGGGCATTTGTGTTCGCGCGAGTGGCGGGACGCGGCTGCTCGATGTGACAGTGCGAGGTTGGAACCACGCTCGGAATGCGTGATTGAAGCTAACGGGAGAAGTTGTCACTCTAAAAACCCCAGCTTTGTCTCTACACAGAGTGGCATCTGTGAGTGACGTTCGTGAAGGCCCTGTGGGTCTGGAAAGGCTGAGATATGCTGAGGCAGGCGATATTGGCGTGCGCGCTGGCATTTGTGGCGTTGCCGGCGCTCGCGCAGAGCCCGGAACCCGGTGTCCAGCGCGGAATGACGGTGGAACTGGGCGGCGGCTTTGATTACACGCAGTTCAACGCATCGGGCTGGCCCAACTATCCTGGATACTACGGGTCGGTTGGAGTGAACATCACGCAAAATCTGCAGCTCTACGGGGATGGCGACCAGCAGTTCGCTTCCGTATCTGGCGGGAATACGCGGCTCTACGGCGATCATATAGGCGTGCGGTATTATTACAGGCCGTGGTATTCCATGCTGAACCCGTTTGCAGAGGGGCTAATTGGCGTTTCACGGCTGGATTTAAATTACCCATCCGCCGGGCAAACTTATTCGGAGAACGGATTTTCGTTCCGGCTGGGCGGCGGACTGGATCTGAATCTGACGCGCCACTGGTCAGTGCGCGCGTTTGAGGCAGACTATTACCGGACGCCTTTTCTGCAAGCTCATCAGAGCAATATGTGGTTTTCGGCCGGGATCGTGTTCAAGATTGGCGAGCGCCGGTATCCGTAGTAGCCGAGTGCGCCACGGAGATCTTTATGGCGAAAAAGAAGACGAGTTCGAAAAAGAATGGGAAGCGAGGGACTTCGAAAAAGGCGCGGGACAAGAAGGCGCGAGCGAAGAGCAGCGCACGGAGTGAGCGTCAGCGGGCGAAGAAAAATCAGCGTGCGCGGCGCGCGAGGCTTTCGCGCGGGTTCGATTCGAGCCGTGCGCAGGTGATTCCCGAGAGCGAGCCGGAGCGCAGCATGGCGGCGGGGCAATCGGGCGATACCGAGGGCCTTTCGGAAATTGAAGATGCCGATTCCGAGAGTGTGGAAGAGCTAGCGGAAGAGGGGCAGGATTACGAGGCAGAGATCATCGGCGGCGTGGAACGCGCGGCGGATCGTCCGGGAAGGCCCGTTCGCACCGATGTTGATGAAGAGCCGCGTCCGAGGCCGAAGCGGCAGACGCTGTAAGTTCCTTCCATTTTAGGGTCAAGCGACGAGGCGAAATCCTCCGCGGCAGCTCATATTATTTTCTGCATATGGGCGCTGGGAATGGCAACCCCGGGACTCCCCCTGCTATCTTGCGCCAGCAGCGCGGCGGGCCGATAATCTATGCAGATAGCCTTCCACAAGATTAGTACTTGCGATAAGGCCGCCGAACGATAGAATCATGGGCGCAAAAAGAGGGGTCTTAGGAAACAACGTTTTGCGCATAACTGGGTGGCGCCGGTGCGGGTTCCATCCCTTAGCGAAACGAAGCTTGCCGGTAAGAATGGGAAGTTGCTCCCGGTGAGGAGCAGCAAGCCGGCAAGATGCGCGAGCAAGAGTTTCGCGCTAACAAATTGTGAGAGGACAGGTGGCGGATGAGAATTGCGAGCGTTGCCGGCGCGTTTCCCAAACACTACTTTAGCCAGGAGGAACTGGTCACTGCCCTGAAAGTTTACTGGGGCGACCGCTTGAAGCGGCCGGATGTGCTGGACAAGCTGCACTCGAATGTGAAAGTGCGCGGGCGATACATGTCGATGCCGCTCGAGGGCTATTACAACCTCAAGACATGGGGCGATGCGAATAACGTATGGATTGAGACTGGGCTGGAGATTGGCGAGCAGGCGATCAGCGCGGCGCTGAAGCCGATTGGATTGCCGGCGCGGGAAGTGGATGCGATTTTCGTGGTTTCGGTGACGGGGATTGCGAGCCCGTCTCTCGATGCGCGGCTGGTGAACCGGCTGGGGCTTTGCCCCAATATCAAGCGGAATCCGCTGTTCGGATTGGGATGCGTGGCGGGAGCAGCCGGAATTGCGCGCGCGGCGGATTATGTTCGCGGGTATCCCGGACACACGGCGATATTGCTGGCGGTTGAATTGTGTTCGCTGACGATTCAGCGCGATGATTTGTCGATGGCAAATTTGATTTCCGCGGGGCTTTTCGGAGATGGCGCTGCGGCGGTGGTTATCACCGGAGACGAGAGAGATTTTCAAGGGCCAGAGATTATTGCGACGCGGTCCACGTTTTACCCCAATACCGAACGAACCATGGGCTGGGATATTTCGGAGAAGGGATTTCAGATTGTGCTGTCGCCGGGTGTGCCGGACGTGGTGAAGGAAAATCTCGGTCGCGACGCGGCCCAGTTTCTCGATGATCTTGGATTGACGAAGAAGGACATTTCGAGCTGGATTTTTCATACCGGCGGACCGAAGGTGCTGGAAGCAGTGGAAGATGCGCTGGAATTGAAAAATGGCGAGCTTGACGCTTCATGGGAGTGCCTGGCGAAGGTAGGGAATCTTTCTTCCGTGTCTGTACTGCTGGTGCTGGAAGACGTGATGGCGAACCACAGGCCGGAGCCTGGGAGCTACGGGATTCTGGGAGCGATGGGGCCAGGATTCTGCTCGGAATTGATTTTGCTGAAGTGGTAGTTCTTACCGCGTTGTGAAAAACAAAGCCGTCCCTCAGCGGCTAAGGCCGCACCCATTCCGCGCGATTTACGGCGGGATTGCCTCGTTCCTCAGGATAAAAACCGTGCCCTGACACAAACGAGGCTCTCGCAGCGCCCTACCGGGGAAAATCAGCGGCCGTTGGGAGCAGGCTGAGGGGTTTCGTGTTTGTGGGACTTCGGAGTCAGTTTGGGAACGACGAATTGCTGAATGATGTTGTCGGCGGCTGTTGCGGCGATTCCGACGCCCGTGACTTCAAACGTGAGCGCCGCGCCTCTCTGGTTTTGCGGCGGATAGTAAAGATTTGAAATGCCGCCTGAGGCGAGATTCCCCAAAATACTCGAATAGTTTGCCTGCCAGCGGCCATTGTCGCCTTTGCAGATGACCGCGTTGGCGATGGCGTAGAGAACCCGCGCGCGCGTGCTGCCAGTGCTCTTATAAAAGTAGCGCGGATCCTGCTTCAAAATAGCCGGAAAAATGACGCTGCCGAAGAGCGTGCCGGTCGCAAAGTCGGCGTAAGAAGCGCCGTATCGCTTGCCGTAGCCTTGTGCGCCCTGGCCGTATCCGGCGAAGTTATCGGTCGCTTGTTGAATTCCCGCCGTGGCGCCAATCAAGATGAAGGTTACGGGGTCAATGGCGTCTCGCCAAGAAAGCTCGAACTTTTGCCGCGAATTGAGGGGAGCGGCATTGGAAACGTAGGTGACATAGAAATTGGGAATGACGCCGAGAACGCGTTGCTGTTCCTCGGCCTTGAGCTGATGCTCGGCCACGATTGCGGTAGGCTCGACGACAACGGTGGTGTTGACGGTAGCAAGAAGGAGCGTGAGCGGAGGAACGATATAGTTTTGGCCGGAAGCGAGGATGCCGGAGAAAGTTTGGTCGCCGAACGGAGGCGCGGTGACGGTAATCTTGAAAGTTCCCGGAACGACGTCCTTGAAAGAATAGCTGCCGCTGTCGTCGGAGGCAGCTTGTTGGCTGGTGGATTGGCCGGTTCGCGTCAAAGTGATTTGAGCGCCGGAGATAGGATTCCCTTCCTTGCTAAAGACTGAGCCGGTGATGGTCCCCGTGAGCTGCTGGTTTTGCTGAGAAGGCTGAACTGTCTGCTGAGTGGAGGCCGGCGGTTGCGATTGCTGAGCTGCCGTTGGCCAGGCGAACCAACACGAGGCCGCAAAAACGGCAAAGGTCGCGAACTTGAGCGCGCTGCGGATCAGGCTGACCCCTTCCCCGAATATGCCAAACCTGGGTCTTTTTTGCCAGCGCTCCCCGCACCGGGCTCGCAGCAATGGTTACCCTACTTTGATTCAGGAAACGGGGCAAATGGTTTCAAGAAAAAAACAGGTTCGCAGCCTTACATTCACCTGCAAAAGCGGCTCAGACGGCTTTTCTCTTCTTTGCGGGCGCTTCCTTGGTTCGAGGAACAACGCGGAGCGGCTGTTTCTTTTCGGAAACGGTTTGCCTGGCGAGACTTCGCTTCAGGGCTTCCATCAAGTCGATGACGGGCGCGGCGGGTTGCTGAGCGACAGCGGTCACTTCCCTGCCGGCGGTCTTGGCTTCGACAAGCGCGCGCAAACTGTTCTGGTAAGTGTCGCTGTATTTCTCCGGCTCGAATTCGGCGGCGAGATTTTCGATAAGCTGGCGAGCCAAAGTGCGTTCGGCGTCTTTGATTTCGGGCTTGGCGGCGCTGCCGTATTCTGAGGAGCGAACTTCGTTGGAGTAAAACATGGTGTGAAGCGTAAGGCCGCCATCGCGAGCGCGTATGACCACGATGTTCTCGTGATTGTGCATGCTGACTTTGGCGATCCCGGCGTATCCGGCCTGTTGCATGGCTTCGGTAAGCAACTGATAGGCTTTTTCGCCGCCCTCGTCGGGAGCGATGTAATACGAAGCATCAAAATAAACGGGATCGATCTCAGCGAGCTTGACGAATTCCAGAATTTCCATGGTCCGCGCTGATTGAGGCTCGACTTTCTTGAGTTCTTCTTCGGTGAAAAGGACGTATTGTCCTTTCTCGTATTCGTAGCCCTTTTCCACTTCGGAACGCTCGACCTGGCGATTGCAGGTCGGGCAGAAAAGCGGCTGCTTCAGGCGCGTGTGGCATTCCTTATGGAGCTGATTGAAGCTGATGCGTTCGGTGCGCGCCGCCGGAGACAGGCGGATAGGCAATGAAATCAAGCCGAAGGTCAGATGACCGCTCCAAGAGCTTGGCATAGTTCTAAAATTGTACATGGAGCGAAGCGTAGTGCCAACTGGCGTGCCTTATTCGTATGGCGAATACAAGGCGAATGTACGGCGAACAGAAGCCGAACACAAAATGGCCCATCCTTGGGGCCTTGGATGAGCCAGTTTGTAGGTTGGGGTGACTGAAGACCGAATCGGCGGAACCGGGGGCGCGCTTTCCGCCGTATTGGGCACCACAATATGCAGAGATTCTTATCAGCGCATTACAGCAGATTGAATCCCCGATGAAATCGTTGATTGCCGAAATGAAATTATGAGCTTCGATTGCGAATTTGAGGAATTCCCCGATCTCGCGCAGGTGGCGATGCCAAAAAAAAACGGACTGGCTCATCCTCGGGGCGTCGGATGAGCCAGTTGGGGTGATGGATCAACTGAAGCTTAGTTTAGTATTGGGCAACCACTAGGCCACTCGACGGATCGAGAATCAACCGCGGCGCCTGCCTGCCACTGTTGAAGTCGAAGAAACCAAAGAGCGAGCCAGCCTTCGCGTCGTTAGAGTCTCCACCGATCCTGCCGAGACCCCAATTGTCTTCGATGAACCGGATGACGGAAGACTGATCGGTCATGCGGCTATCGATATAGTTCTGCTTCGAGAAAGGAGAAATGACGATGAACGGCAGCCGAGGACCGTAACCGCAACGGCCCGGATTGCCGCCTACAGGAGTCGTGCCGCAGGAGCCGGGAGCAGCCAGCTCATCATCGTTCGAGTTCGATTGATTCACAACCGTGTCCATCTGGTGGTCGTACCAGCCATCGGAATCGTCGTAGGTAATGATGATGGCGGTATCCTTCCAATATGGGCTGCTGGCGATGGCGTTGATAACCGTTGTCAGCCAGACTTGCTCGTCGATAGGATCAGAGTTGCCTGGATGTCCGTTCTGAACGGCCTTGGCCTTCAGGAAGCTGACGGACGGGAGGCGGCCTTCGGTGAGGGCGGTGAAGAAGAGGCTCAGATCGTACTGATGATTGGCCTGATCGGTCTCGCCGATTTTGGAGTCGTTACTCGGAGGCAAGTGGTGCTGATTTGCAGTGCTCTCAAAATAGTCGAAGGGATTGTGATGCGAAACGTAGTCGGTGACTGCGACCGGCGGAATTCCCCCAATGCCCACGGAGGTTGATCCGCAGACGGCTTTCGCAGTGGTCGATGCTGGAGTCGTGGGAGCAAAACCGCCCTGGAACCAGCCCCAAGTGAGGTTCTTATCGTTCAGGAGATTGCCGATGTTGTTTCCACTGGTGACAACGGCATGCGACGACGACGTGGAGCAATCGTCGAGACCAGGATCCACATCGCCGATCAACGCGCCGGAGGTGTCGCCGTTTACGATGGAAGTGCTGGCAGTCCCACTGGTCGCCATTACATTCGACGTTGTGCCAGCGACGAGGTTCAAGGCGCCGACGCTGGACGGACCGAACATGGTGCCGTAGAAGTTGTCGCTCATAGCATAGTGCTGAGCGTAGTTCCACCACGCGGTGACAGTGTTCCCGTCGAAGTAGCCCATTACCAGGCCCGTGCCATGGCCGTAATCGCACTCAACGCCGTCATCGGTGCCACCGGTGCCGGTGTTTTGCACGAACGCGTCCATCAAGCCGTGGTCAAAGGCCAACTGCTCGGGCGTGTAGTCGTGATTCTGATCGCAAGTCCACGCTTCCGAGCGATCCAAACGAAACGGCTGGGCGGAATTTGGGTTGTCATCAAGCAGCCCGCCGCTCAGGAGGTTGTTCACACGCGGTGTATCGTCCGCAGCTTTGAAGCCCGGCTCACCCTTCGGATTAGCGGCGAAGGGATAGGTACCAAAATAATGATCGAAGGAAACGTTCTCCTGGAACAATACAACGATGTGCTTGATCGGCGTCGCGGTCGGGGCAAGGTCGGCAGAATTCTTTTCCTGTCCGTTGACCAAGCTGCTGATGCAGAACAGTAACAATGAGCTCACCGCGAGAAATCGAAGCGGGCGGGGGCGATGGTTTCGAATCATGTATCCTCCTGTTGCGGAATTAGGGGCGAATCAGCCGCTCCCGGGCGTTGTGCGTTCTCGAATCCCGTGAGGAGCATTTGGGCAGCCCCTGCGATCAACTGGATACGCGAGTGCTGTTAACGCTTCGTGAGAGGCAGTTGAAAATTCGCTGAAGTGACGACTTTGCTGCCGCTAGCGCCTGAAGTGG
Organism: Candidatus Acidiferrales bacterium; assembly: GCA_030043155.1. Next base: position 14,189 of record JASHYE010000370.1, read on the forward strand.
CAGGGACAGTAGATGCGGTACGCCGCAGGGCTTTGGGAATGACGAGAATGGTCCCCATCATGCCGCCGTCTTCGTGTTCGAGGAGATGACAGTGGTAGACAAAGGTGCCAACAATCCTGGGATCGCGAAAATCCATGCGCAGTTTGACGCTGGGATACTGAGGGCTCTTGCCGTCCCAGTAGGCGACATTGATGGTGTCGCGCAGGAACGGCTCGTCGACGGGAACACCGTTCCAATCGACCAGCATGAAATGGATTTGGTGGATATGAAACGCATGGAGCTCGCGGGTGCGATTCTCGATGATCCAGTCCTCGACGTCGCCTTGCTGGACGATGATGTTGGGCTGTTGGGAACGCGGGTCGTAGGGGATGGGGGCTTGCCCGTCGACTGTGAGCATAAAGACGGTGGGACTGTTGGGGTTCTTGGGGTTCTTGGGGTCTTGGGGAACCTCGGAAAAATAGAGTTTTCGAGTGCGTGCGGGTGTGACGTCGCCGAGCCAGGCCAAAGTGGAAGGCGGAAGAGGAGCAGGATCAGAGTCTAATCGAGCGCCAGGATCGGGAGCGGCGTCAGATACGACAATGCTTGCCAACGGACGTGTGGGATCATTTTCGCCGGCGGGCCCAGTATCTACAGTACGCGTGACAAAGCTGGCGCGGACTCCCTTGGGTAAGCCTTTGAAAATAAATTCGGCGCGACCGGCAGGCGGCAGAAAGATGTGACTTTCCCAAAGTACGCGATTTTTGTCTGTCGCGTTCGTTGCTCGAAGTGAATTGCTGTCCTCGTCAATGGGAATGCCGTCGAGGGCAACAACACCGAGAGGCTGTGCGGCGTTATCGACGAGAATTTGCAGGTCAAGATAGGTAATCGCCGAGGCATTGAGGACGCGCCAAAATTGACGCTCGGATGGGCGAACGAGAATTTGCGCCGGAGGATATACGGGAAAGGGCACAGGAACGAAATTGATGGAAAGGTCTTTTGCAGGCTTGCCGCCGCCTGTGCCGGTATTGAGAATATCGCCTTCGGGGTCGCGGAGCACGATGGGTGGCGGAACATTGCCGGATTGGATGGGCTGAGCGTCAGGGTTGAGCAGATTCTGGTCGCGAATCACAAAAAGCCGCTCAGGGAGGCCGGCAACCACGGAATTGGCGCGCTCGATGCCTTCAACAATAAGCGCGCCGGAAGCGCCGCCGAGAACTTGGGCGTTCGTGTAGCCATGGACGTGCGGGTGATACCAATAAAGTCCGGGAGGCTGATCGAGGGGGATGCGGAATTTGTATTCAAACGACGCGGCACCGGGCTGGACCATGGTGCGGAGCACATCGTCTTCGTGGCAGGTTGGCGGGACGGTTAAACCGTGAAAGTGAAGATTAGTGGAAAGCGACGTCATCACCACGCCGGCGCACGGGGACTCGACGGGCATAGGCATCGACTCCGTCGGAGCATTGATCGCCGAACTGGGCAGCGTTTGCGTGGCTGTTAACTTCCCTGCTGGATGTAGTGGTTTCTTCAGTTCGTTTTTCAGGTGCAAGATGAGCAGATCGCCGGGCTTGACGCGAAGCGTCGGGGCCTCGTTGCGGTTCTTCGAAAGGTAGCAATATTCTTCCTGACCCTTCGGCGCGGTAAAGTCGACGTAGGTCAAATCGGCCTTCAAGACGCCGTTGTGGCTGCGAATTTCGGCGGGCTCGCTGACGATGCTGCCGGGAGCAGGCCGTTGACACGCTGCACGGTTGGGTTGGGAGGGAATCTGTTGAGCGAAAGAACTGACGCAGGCTAGCGCGAACGCGGCTAACGCGAGAATTGAGATCCTCATCGGGCGTGTTTCACTCCGAAGCGTGGTCCATTGGTGCGAAGTGGCTGCAGGGTCACAAGGCGGCCTGTTTGGATTGTTACGAGCGAATTCTTATCGATAATTGTTACAGCCAAGTGAATGCGTTGTAAAAGTGTGAAGCGCAAGGAAGCGTGTCCCGCGCGGACACGCAAGCACGGATAAGTGGTTTAGTCTCCTCGATTCGAAAGAAGTTTCGCGCAGCGCCGATTGCGGCTTTTGGGCGTCGCATATAGGCTAGGGCCTCTCAGGAGGGTTTTGTGATGAAACGGTGCGCATTAGTGGTGGCGGCGATTCTTTTTGCATCGTGTGGGTATGCGCAGGCGCAGAGTGC